>NZ_QJSM01000020.1 GCF_003205235.1 Thermoplasma sp. Kam2015
ATATTATATATAAGAAAAATATAGCATGGTTCAGTAGGACGAGTTTAAGGTTTCTTATTCTGAAAAGATTGATAATATTTATATGTATTTTCAGGATCTATCATTATGAAATTTGATTTCTCAAATATATTTCTGAGCAAGGGGCTGGATTATTTCTCCGATGATCTGGTTCTGCAAGATGTTCTGAATTATCTGGGATACGATGCTGATGAGAAACTCTCCGAGATGGGTAGGTACGTCAGCACGGAGATGATAGAGGATTCGATATTCATTGATCATTACGGTGAGCCCGCCCTGCAGACCTGGGGTATCCTCGATAACCGTACGGATGGAATATGGATATCAAGAACGCATCAGAACATGATCGATAGATTGCTGGATATGGGTGTTGTATCTCGCATCGTTGAGAAAGACGATCTCATGTACCATTTCATCTCTGGATATCTTATATCTGATTCCGGTCTGTTCTGCACTCTGACACTGACGGGGCAGACTGCATACGGTCTTAAGAAATACGGAGGAGAGGATCTCGAGGTCTTTCTGAAGCACTATGCTAACCGAGATCACTGGCTTGGTGCCACCTATTACACGGAGATACAGGGTGGAAGTGATCTCGGCGCAAACCAAACCACCGCGGTTAAATCTGGCAAGAAATATATACTGAACGGTGAGAACAAGTACTTCGCAAGCAATGCGGGCCTGGCCGATGGTGCAGTGGTCACAGCAAGAATGCAGGGTGCGAAGCCAGGTGCAAAGGGCATATCAGTCTTCTTCGTGCCCACGATCAGATCCGACGGTACGCGTAACTATGAGATACGAAGGATAAAGGACAAGCTGGGCACCATAATGGTGCCAACTGGCGAGGTGGTGCTCAAAGATTCTGAAGGATATCTGATTGGCGATGAGAAGAATGGCATATACATAGCGCTGGAGATACTTGAAGTTTCAAGAATAGATGACGCCATAGCTGCGGTGGGTATAGCGCGAAAAGCCCTCTGGGAGGCATATCTCTATTCCAAAAGAAGGACGGCATTCGGAAAGCCCATAATCGATCATCCCCTCATGCTGAGGGATCTGGCGGAGATGGAATCTGAGGTGGAGGCATCGACTGTGCTCTCAATGGTTGCGGCCGACATGTTCAGCAGGGCATCACATTTGAAGCCTCCCTACGACGATCAGTACCATATGGCCAGGGCCTTTACGCACATGGCAAAGAACGTGGCATCATGGTCCAGCGATTATGTCACAAGATATGCGATGGAGGTCTTTGGTGGAAAGGGCTTCCTGAAGGAATTCCCCATAGAGAAGTTCCACAGGGACTCGATCGTTACATCGTTATGGGAGGGGACGAGCAACATCCAGGCGCTTGATTTTCTGGAGCTTATGCAGAAGAAGGGTATAGACGAAAAGATCTTCACGCTGATATGGAACATTATGGAGAATCTCTCATCTGACAATGCGGCCATAGTAAAGTCGGCATTCGATTCCGTCCGTGAAAGGGTTCTGGCATATAGGAACTCTGGAAATGTGGAGTATTTTGCCAAGGACATGCTCAACCTCTTCGGCTACCTCTCCTCTCTCGCGTACATGTTTTCTGTATCTGAAAAAACAGGGAATGTTGGAATGCAGATGGCCGCAAGGATATATTACTATAGGCATTTTCTGGGATCATTGCCACCTGATATTCCATTCGGGGATCTGCACAGGGTCGTTGACTGGATGAACATAGGTGGTGGCGAAAAGGTCATAGAGGTAAAATGATTGCAGAATCATGCGAATAAGGATACGAGTATTATCCCATTTTTCCATCGCTTTGGGTTTCGATGAATCATCCTTCATTGTGCCAGAAGGCATTACATTCGGTGAGATGAAGGAAACCCTGATTGATCGCTTCAGTACTTTTATACGTCCAATAGAAATTGGAATGTATGCAAACATGAGGCCAGAAGACGATCAGTATGTGCTTAAGGACGGCGATACCATATACATATTCCCAAGATCTTCTACACCCTGATTGCAGGAACGGTTATATGAGCAGTTACGTGTGATCCTAATGCGCATAAATTTATATCAAACAGGCATACTTATGCATGGATCCAGAAATTATTTTTAAGAAGATAGACGATCTGGGCGAAGGCCCTACTTTTGACGAAAAGAGGAACAGAGTTTACTGGGTTGACATAAGAGGTAAGAAATTTCACTACCTGAATCTTGATAATTCTGAGATGAAGACTTTCGCTTCCATCGGGATGATATCGTCCATAGTGCCAACTGACAGCAATATGATGGCTGCCACAGTCGATCATGGTTTGTATCTTATTGACGATAACGGAAAGCACACACTGCTGATTGAGGTTGAAAAGGAACAGAAGTCCACAAGGTTCAACGACGGCAAGGCAGATCCGTTCGGTAACTATGTTGCCGGCACCATGGATCTTGAGGAAAAGAGGCCCATAGGATCACTCTACGTTCTGACAGGAAAGACCATCAGGCGTATTCTCGATAATCTGACGATATCAAACGGCATAGCTTGGAACACGAAGAAGAAAGTATTCTATCACATCGATACGCCGAAGAGAAGGGTCGAGGCCTACTCATATGACAGCAGGATGAACATAGAGAGGATGGGTACGGCTGTGGATTTCAGAAACGAGGTGGGAAATCCAGACGGCATGACCATCGATGCTGAAGGTAATCTATGGGTTGCGCACTGGGGGGGTAACAGGATAACGGTTCATGATCCGGAAAAGCAGAAAAAGATAGATGAGATAAAGTTCCCAGCCCAGAATATAACATCATGCGTGTTTGCAGGTGATGGGCTGCATGACCTTTACGTTTCATCCGCTTCAAATGGAAATGCGGACGATCTCGGTGGAAGTCTCTTCCGCGTGAAAACTGAATACACAGGATCAAGGACCTTTGTATTCAGCGTTCCCTGAAATTCCTTCTGCAAATTTTTCGGCCTTTTCTATGAGGTTTTCCCATTTTTTCAATATGTCGGAATACTTTTCCGCGATCGTCTCAAGATCCTGCATCTCCACCACGTCGATGTAATTCTCGGGTTCATAGGGTTTTATATTCGCACCATCTTTCAACATTTTTCCTATGTCAATATAGCTTTCTCTCCAGTCATGCTTTATCTTGAAGGCGTTCCACGCATTTCCGGTTGCAAAGATCTCATCCGGGAGCTTCTGTATATTAGAGATGAAGCGAATGTTTTCTATAAGTGTCTTGAAATGCGATAGGGCATCTGAAAAATAATCAATGAATTCTACAAATGAATCTTTCATTATCTGAAAATCTCTATGATATCCGGAGGTCTTGTTCAAAAACGTGGACCAGATCATAACCGCATTTGACATTGAAAGTGAGGCTATACCCTGAAGAAGTTCTAAATAATCAGGATTTCTCTTGTTTGGCATCAGTGAGCTCCCCGTTGTGAATGCATCAGGCAAAGTAACGTAACCCATTCTATAATAATCAATGAGATCCATCGCGATCCTAGAGATGAACACCGCGGTCTGCGTTATTGAATTCACGACTGATGTGAACACGTACTGGTAAAGAGATGCGGCAAACATAGGGTTTTTATGAGGCTGTCCAAGTCCAAGCATCACAGCCATGGTGTAAAGCGATCCGGAGAAAGGGCTTCCATACCCGGATCCATATCCGTAGGCAAGATCAGAGACGATGGATACGGAATGATCGATCGCTTTGATATGGAAAGCAAGCGATTCCTCTATGTAGTTGAGATAGGTTCTGGCAGATATCGGCATCGCTGGCATAAAATGTGTAGATCCAGGCAGCAAAGCATCTGTTTCCAGTTTTTCTAGCACTTTTATGCACTGCAGCATATCCGAAACAATCTTAGCAGTTCTCTCAACCGTGAACATGAGAACGTTGTTGTGAACCTGTTCATTCCTTGAGAGATAGAGACGAAGATTATGACCTAGTTTTCCGCACCCGTCCTCAACTGCATTCTCAACAACGGTATGTGCATCCTCATAGTCGATGGTGATCGACGGTGGATCCCTCAGAATATATAGGAGCGTATGAATGATGCATATTGATTCATCCCTGTCGATGGCGCATTTCTCATAAAGATCCAGATGATAGGCTATCAGCGATAGTATTTCATACTTCAACAGCTGGCGTTCTGCATCGATATCGCGTTTCACAAAAGGCTCCGTCGCGTTCCATCCATGATCCTTATGCAATCCCCCTTCCCAGAGCTTCATTCCATCATCCCGCTAGATTCTTTTTCTTTCTTATAGATCAAAATAAGATCCGGCCATCTCTTGATCAACAGCTGTTTTTCTGTTATGCGAGTGCACGGTGGCATTTCCGTATACCTCTATGAAGCCCTTTGATACCCTCTGATCGAATTTACTGGAACTGTAGTTTATCAGATCCCTGTTGTATATGAACGTGCTTCCCCAGGCACCCTCATTGAAGATATGTCCACCGAATAGCTTCATCCTAATCTCTCCCGTTATGTCTCTGTTGAATTCGGCTTCTGCTGCATTTATGGCGTTCATAACTGGATCATGCCAGAGTCCACCATAGACGAATTTTGAAAAATGCCAGTCTAGCATCATCTTTACCTCTGCTTCATTCCTGTTGAGGATCAGGGACTCCAGATATCTGTGGGCGTGGGTGATCACAGCTGCGGCAGGGCATTCATAAACCTCATGACTCTTGAGTCCCACGACCCTGTTTTCCACGTGATCGATGAGTCCGATCCCGGCCGATCCAGCGAGGGCATTCAGCTTCATGATCAGATCCGAGAGCTTCATCTTTTCACCATTCATCTCCGTGGGAATGCCACCGTCGAAGGCAAGCGTGATCTCAACATTCTTTTCCGCCTTCCATGGTGGAACGATCCATTCATAGACATCCTCAGGCAACCCCTTTCCGATATCTTCAATATCGGGGCCCTCAACGGATCTCCCCCAAATGTTCTCGTCTATGGAATATTTGCCGTCCAGCTTCACAGGTATCCCATGGGTTTTTGCGTATTCTATCTCGTCGCTGCGCATCATGTTCCATTCCCTCACAGGAGCCAGAACTTCTATGGAGGGATCAAATGCCTTTATGGAAACCTCGAACCTCACCTGATCGTTTCCCCTGCCAGTAGACCCATGGACTATGTATTTGGCTCCAATTTTATGCGCATAATGAACAGCCTCTTCTGCCATGAGGGGCCTTGCTAAAGCAGTTGAAAGAGGATATCCTTCGTAGTTTCCATTGGACATAATCGATTTTGCGATGAATCTGTCTGCAAATTGATCCTTGGCATCATGAACAAAAACTGGATACGCACCCAGCGATTCGGCTTTGGCAGCAATCGCGTTCAAATCCGTATTGCCCACATCAAGAGTGAGCGTTGAGACGCTAAGCGACAATTTCTCCTGAAGCCAGCTTATCATTACGGATGTATCAAGACCTCCAGAATAAAGCAGAAGAGCTTTTTCCATGGGCATCCATTTATATTCGATATAAACAATTTTTCGTTGATATTTGAATTTTTAAAAACAATTCAACATTATTTTGTCATTAAGTAAAAAATATTATATTCAAAACTAATATTACATATTATGAATAGAAGAATAAGGGGAGATGTGGAAGAGAGGACGATGGATTATCTTGTGAAAAGGCCAGAGATATTCACGTTGCTCAATACCGGCATAGTCAATCTCAATGGACTGGCAGCTCTCATAAGCAGAGAAAATGGAGATCTAAATCCGCTTTCGGTCAGGTCGGCGCTGCAGAAGATTATGAAAAGCGGAAGGATAACTGATTATCGCAAGGCTACTGATGATCTTTTAAGGAAAAGCAAAGTGACTCTGCAGGATAAGGTATCCGTTATAACGGCCAAGAGGAAGCTAGATATGGATTTTCTCTCCGTAACGTTCCTTACGGATTCTGTGGTTTATATCGTCGATGAAACAAGATCCAAGAACATACCCCGGGATGCGAATGTTGAAAGGAATGTCAGCCTGATCCACATCTTTTCGCCCTATGACATAGTTTCCACCCCTGGTTTCGCGTTGAATGTTGTTCAGCGAATATACGCTGCGGGAATAAACATATTGCAGCTCATATCATGTTCCAATGAGACCATGATAGTCGTAAATAGGGAGGATGCAGTCAAGGCTTATTCTGCGCTGACAGCCTACTGATCGAATTCATTATGCGGCCGTCATCTTTCTATCGGAATAACAGGATTAAGATCGACGGAGTCTGACAATCTTCGGTCACGGGCTCCACATCTCCTACAATTATGATATATCTTTTCATTCAAGGTCTGTCGTCTCCTAAGTTTTCGATTCTTTATTGTTTTTCATTTGGTGAAGTTAGTTTAAAAAAATTTAAATAAACTTCACAATTCCATCATCCATGATCATGGACATAAAACTCGATCGACATCCTCTGGTCTTCATAGGCCATGGGCATGAATTTGATGAGAAGATAGTGGCTTTTTCCCAAGAAGCTTCGATCATCTATGCATTCACCGATGAGAGGATCGTCGATCCACATGTCTCAGTTGTCTCTGGGAAATTTGAGGATGGAATAGAGACCGTCAGGGATGTTAGGCCCATCATCACCTTCATTTCCACCGAGGATGAGGTTCTAGACGCGCAGCTCGCCAGCATGGCATCTCTGTATTCAACCATGGTTTACATACCGGATCGCGTGATGCTGAGCGATATAAATCTTTGCGCGTTGATAAAGAAAGGGCCTGTATCGATAGGCATATCGACAAAGGGGAAGAGTCCGGCTATGACCGTCATGATAAAGAAGAGGCTCAATGCATGCATCGATAAATATGGCATAATCACCAGAGAGGATGCCCTGATGATAGATTTTATCTCCAGAAACAGAACTAAGATAATTTCAGGAATACGTGACAGAAGAAGGCGCCGCGTTATGATGTACAAGATCGCCGTTGACAGGAACATGAGAAGCATGGTTGCATCTGGTACAGGTGATCCGGATAAGATGCTGGAAAGTCTGATCGATGGACAATGACAGCAAGAAAATACTATATAATAGGCGTTGGACCGGGCGATCCAGATCTAATGAGTATTCGCGCCGTCAGATCTATTCAGGAATCGGATCTCATACTCTACGACAGCCTTATTCCAGAAGATATCCTGATCCGTTTCTGCTCAGAAAAGAAGAAGATCCATGTGGGTCACAGATCCTCAAAGGACCATCATGACATCATGGAGAGGATATCGGACATCCTCGATAATACTGAAGATGCTGTGGTTGCCCATCTTAAATCCGGCGATCCTGCAGTATTTTCTCATCTTCATGAGGAGGTCGATATGCTGGTTCATCGCGGTATAAGCTATGAGATCG
Source organism: Thermoplasma sp. Kam2015 (assembly GCF_003205235.1). Lineage (NCBI taxonomy): Archaea > Methanobacteriati > Thermoplasmatota > Thermoplasmata > Thermoplasmatales > Thermoplasmataceae > Thermoplasma > Thermoplasma sp. Kam2015. Next base: position 7,369 of record NZ_QJSM01000020.1, read on the forward strand.
TTCCCGGCATATCATCGGCGATTGCCGTGCCAGAGATGGCCGGAATCGCACTTACTGGACGGGGCTTTTCGGAATCGTTCACCATAGTGTCCGCGAGTGATGCCAGCGGAAATTTCAATGAAGCTGAGATAAGATCGGCTATGGCTGCATCAGGATCCGTGGTCATAATGATGGGTGCGAGATATCTGGGAAAGATCAGGGATCTTCTGGTTTCAATGGATTACCGAAAGCCTGTCGTCGTAATAGAGAACGGAACGAGGCCGGATCAGAATGTGTCGTTCTTCAGACAGCCGCTGGATATAACTGCAGAGTATGCAAATTCACCAGCATTGATAGTGACCGGTCAGATCATCAACCTCAGGGAGGTGGGTAAGAAAGATGAGGATAAGATACGAAATTGAATTTGATTCCGGATCCATGCGCCTGAGTTCTCCAAACCATTCCGCGGTGATAAACATGGGATTGAATGCAGTGATTGCCGGAGATCTCGAAAAAATCATATTTGACGCTATATATGCCGAAGTTCTGAATCAGATGGGAAGCGATCGTAGGGAACATGATTTCAAGATGATAGAGAAGAGAAGCTTTTCCATAATAGATTCGATGCTTCCACGGGATATCGGATATCCCATGCGCCATATAGTCATGAAGATTGTGCATTCCACGGCGGACTTCGCCATGGTAAATCTTGTGAGATACAGCGAAGGATTCTTCCAATCCATGGTCTCCAGGTTGAGAGCAGGAACTACTATAATCGTGGACAGCGAGATGGTGAGGTCCGGCATATACGCTAAACCGGTTCTCAATAAGAACAAGATCGCCTGTTATCTGAATGATGATGAAACCGCGGAAATAGCGGAACAGAGAGGTATAACGAGATCCGCCGCTGGGATCATGAAGGGTCTTCTGAAGAACAGGAATTCGGCCATCGTGATTGGTAATTCTCCAACTGCGCTTGATCAGGCGATAACGATGATCGAAGAAAATGGATGGTATGACGTACCTGTAGTCGGTGTACCCGTCGGATTCGTGAATGCAAAGAGCGTGAAGGATCGACTCATGTCAAGCTCAATCGAGCATTTCACGGTCTATGGCCACCGTGGTGGTAGTTCCGTAGCAGCTTCCATAGTGAATGGATTTGGGAGGTTTCTGTGATGTATGGAAAAATATACATAATTGGCATTGGCCCGGGCAGCCCCGATCACATGACGCCCGCGGCAAGGAAGGCGTTAGCCAGCAGCGATGTTATAATCGGTTTTTCGCTGTACGTCTCCTTCGTGAGGGAAGAATTCCCGGAAAAGAAATACGAGATCAGTGGAATGCAGAACGAGCTTGCAAGAGCAAGGCGTGCAATCGATCTGGCGGATCAGGGTATGACCGTTGCGGTCATATCAAGTGGCGACGCAGGAATATACGGTATAGCGGCACCAACACTGGAGATGATGCAGAGAAGGGGATCCAATGTTGAAGTGGAAATAGTGCCGGGTATTTCAGCATTATCTTCTGCCGCCTCTCTCCTTGGATCTCCGTTGACAAACGACTTTGCGGTCATAAGCATGAGCGATCTGCTGACACCTCTCGAGGTTGTAATGAAACGTGCTGAGATCTTTGCGAAATCAGACATAGTCACCGTGATATACAACCCGCGAGGTTCCAGATTTCCAGACAACCTTAGGAAGGCAATAGACATATTCGCAAAGTACAGAGATCCGAACACGGTGGTCGGTATAGTTAGGAATGCCTACAGGGAAGGCCAGTCTGTTAAAATAACGAAGCTCTCTGAGATCGTCCCGGAGGAGATCGATATGCTGACTACCGTCATTGTGGGTAATTCTGAGACCTTCGTTTACAGAGATATGATGGCTACTAGGCGTGGATACAGCAAGAAATACAGCATCGACGCATGACTCAGTCAAATCCATTCCAGCAGTATGGCATAACCAGCGGATCGGCTGCTGCAGCCGCAGCGAAAGCGTCCGCTCTGGCCGCAGGCGGATCGGTCGTGGAATACGTCGGTATACCGACGCCGATAGGCATCAGGATAGAGATAAGGGTTGAGATGATGAGACAGCTGAAGACCGGATCAGGTATGGCCCGCGTCAGGAAGTTCTCCGGGGACAACCCGGACATTCTCAATAACGCGGTATTTCAGAGCGTGGCAGTTCTTCGTTCAGAGGAGGGAATACGTATACATGCAGTGAAAGGTATAGGGAAGGTTGTTTCAGGCGGGCTTCCTGTTGGCCAAGGTGAATACGCCATCAACCCCATCGCTAGGATGATGATCGAGAATGCAGTTCGCGAAGCGATATCGTCAGGAGGCTGCGACATATTTCTGTCCGTTCCTGAAGGAGAGGATCTTGCCAGATCCACGATGAATCCAAGGGTCGGAATAATCGGCGGAATATCCATAATTGGAACGACAGGAATCGAGGAGCCAGTGTCCGGCCCAGATTACTCATCCCATCTTGAATATCTTCTGAAGACAGGCAGGTGCGCCAGCAGCGTAGCAGTATTGTGTCCAGGAAATACCGCCCTTAAATTTGCGGAAATGTATCTTACACTGCCACCGTCCTCCTTCATTCTGATCGGTGATAGAGTAGGGGACGCAATAACACTTGCTCTAAAAAATGGATTCAGAGAGATACTGATATTTGGCCTGCCGGGAAAACTTGTCAAGCTTGCCGCCGGAGTGACGAATACGCACAGTCGCATTGCAGATGCGAGGTTCGAGACCATAGCAGCCTATGCGGCTCTGGTGGGGGTGAGCAGGGATACGATTGCGAAAGTATTGGATTCAAACACAGTTGAAAGCGCATTTTCAGTTCTGCGTGATGAGGGCGTGATGGATGAGGTAGCCAATCTATTGGTGGATCGCATAGTGCAGAGGCTGCATACTCTTTTCGGAGAGAGTACAGCATTCTCATGCATAATGATCGATTCGCATGGAAAGCCGTATGCACTGCGTTTGAGCGACGGTATAAAGGCTCTGGTGAGTAAATATGGATCTGAAGCAATGGGATTATGATGTCTACGGGATCCCTGACGAGGTTTTTTTCAGATCGGAGGGCATACCGATGACGAAGAGGGAAATACGCATACTTAGCCTTTCGAATCTGATGCTCAGGCGTGGAATGAGCGTCATGGATATAGGCTGTGGATCTGGATCGATGACCGTTGAGATATCCAACATCGTGGGTCCGGATGGCAGCGTGATGGGCATAGACATCAGAGAGGATGCCGTTGATCTGGCCGCTAAAAACTGTGCTGCACTATGTCGCTACAGAAATTACACTGTGGAGATGGCCGATATTTATGACTTTCGAGGCGATAGAAAGTTCGATGCTGTATTCGTCGGCGGCGGAACGGTCGAAATAGGGAGACTCTTCGATAAGATAACTGAGATAACACATGGTGGTTCCAGGGTTGTTGTGAACGCGATCCAGCTTCACACAGCTTATCAATCCCTGGACGAGATGATTAGGCGTGGATACAGCGATGTGGATGTTGTTCAGGCGATGATAAGCAAGGGCATGCGCACATCAGAGGGATATGCTATGATAGCGAGGAATCCAATCTTTGTAATATCGGGTGCATCCCCATGAAGATGTACGTCGTCGGTCTTGGTCCCGGGGATCCCGAGTACATAACCGTGAAAGCTGTAAACGTTCTGAAACAGAGCGATATCATATTCGTACCTGGATCCTCCGCTGATCGCAGCATCTCGAAGAACATAATAAGGGATCTTGCGGAAAGGCACGGCTTTTCAGATACTGAAACGGTTGATCTGGAATTCCCCATGACCAGAGATCGAGAGTTCAACAGGATGGCATGGGAAAGGAACGTTTCAATGATAATTGGAGCGGTTTCCTCTGGCAAAACGGTATCCTATGCTGTACTTGGCAATCCAACGCTTTACAGCACATTCAGCAACATACTCGAGGACGTGAGGAAACAGGGCGTGGAGGTTGTATTTGTGGCTGGTGTTAGTTCCCTGGACGCCTGTTCATCAGTTGCAGGCATGAATCTTGCGAAGGGCGACGAGAGCATAGCCATCATAACGTATAATGATTTCATGAAGCGGCAGCGGCTTGACTTTGATACCGTCATAATCATGAAGGTTCCCGGCGGATCCGCCATGATTGAGGAGGCCAGAAGGCGGTTTCCAGAATTCAGATCATGCGTCTATGCTAGGAGATGCACGATGCCACAGCAGATCATAAGAGATCAGCCAGGGGAAGATCAGGCCGATTATTTTTCGATGATCATATTGAGGAGGTGATGAAATGGCGAAGGTATACATTGTTGGTGCCGGGCCAGGAGATCCTGATCTCCTGACCGTCAAGGCAAGGAGAATAATAGAATCGTGTGATGTGATAATATACGCAGGATCTCTGGTGAATCCTGAGATTATAAAGCTCGCAAAGCCAGATGCGGAGGTTTACAACAGCGCTCAGCTTGACCTTGATCAGATCATGGGGATAATCAGGGAAGCATATGATCGTGGAAAAAACGTAGCAAGGGTTCATTCAGGCGATCCTCATATATATGGCGCGCTGAAGGATCAGACATCCGTTCTGGAGCAGCTTGGGATACCGTATGAGGTAATTCCTGGCGTGAGCGTCCTGACGTCTGCAGCGGCGTCGCTTGGCATAGAGCTCACGATGGACGGGATATCGCAGGCCGTGATCATAGCGAGAGGTTCCCTCAGGATACCTGTGCCTGAGAAGGAACAGATAAAGAATCTGGCCGCGCATGGAAGCACAATGGTCATATTCACTGGTATACACATAATAGATCGCATAGCGAAGGACCTTATGGATGGAGGTTACGACCCAGAGACACCCGTTGGCGTTGTATATCGTTCGACATGGCCTGATGAGATCGTGATCAAAGGAAAACTCTCGAATATAGCATCGCTTGTCCATGAGAAGAGGATATACCGTACGGCCATCATAATCGTGGGCGATGTGGTTGATCCGAAGTTCGTCAGACACAGCAGACTTTACGATCCAGAGTACGTGCATTCATTCCGTGGTGGTAGGAATGCATCCGGCAGATAACGTGAGAAAGGTCCTTATCGTATCTTTATCAAGATCCGGTGCAGAAGTTGCTGCTCGGCTCGCATCCAGGATGAGATCGGAAGGCCTAGATGCTAGGGCATTCTGCAGATATGGTAATGAAGAATGCAGAAAACTGGACTCGTCGCTTAAGATATTTCTCATGGAGAATCTGCGCATGTACGATGCAGCCGTCATGGTAATGTCCCTTCCAGGTTTCTATAGGATCGCATCGGAGATCATGATAGAAAAGAACCATGATATTCCTATCGTGGTTGTGGACGATGCTTCAAGGTTCGCTGTAGCTGCTGCATCCGGTCATGCGGGCAATTCCAACGGCATCGCCTCATACGTTGCTGGCATCCTTGGATGCACAGCCGTCATAACGGACGGAATAGAATCTACTGGAGGCATGTCCGTGGAGAACATAGCAAGGATTACCTACTCCAGCATTGCCAATCCGGAATGCATACTAACGGTCAATGCGGCAATAGCCAACGGCGATAATGTGCCAGTTATATTCAGGTCTGAAAAGAGGAGAAAACTCAGGAGTATCTTCGAAGATCGCCAAAGCGAAGCATACGAGGATGGACCGGCCATAGTGATCACTGATAGGCCGGGTGATGCGGATAACGTATGCTATCTAATACCGGACGACATATCCATAGGCATCGGCTTCAATTCAAGGGCCGATGAGTCAGCGATGTCCAGCTGCATAGAGAACTTTTTTGATGAAGCCGGGCTCTCATGGGAGGATGTAGATTATATTTCGAGCATAAAGGATATTCCGCCTGACATCATTGATGGTCGAAAAACAAGATTCATCAGGATCCAATTGGAGGATCTGAAGGCGATTGATCAGAACGAGATGACACACAATTCACCGAAGGCCATGGAGGTATTTGGTATCCCCGGCGTGGCTGAACCCTGCGCACTTTATTCACTTGGGCCGGCGTCGAGGCTCTTCTATCCGTTCAGGCCATGCCAAGGAAAGGTAACCATAGCTGCGGCGAGGAGAAGGAAACTATCTGACGGGTTCATATCATTTGTAGGTGTGGGGCCGTCCGATCCGGATCTCATGACGATGAAGGCGAGAAAAGCTATAGTTTCCGCTGACATAGTGGCTGGATATGCGACACCACTTGATATAGCCAGAGGCCTCATATGGAACAAACCCAAGGTCGTGTTCCACTGGAAGGATCAGCAGAGATATGTGGACCAGATCGTATCGCTGTATAGACAGGGATACAGGATCGCCTATCTTTTCACTGGGGATGCGTGTTTCACTGAATCGGAGCTCATGAAAAGATTCACGGGATCCTGCCGCAAATTTGAGATAATTCCCGGGATAAGCTCCGTTCAGGCAGCATGCAGTATCACCGGAATGACCCTTGAGATAGCAGGAATCGTCTCATTTCATGTTACGGGAGACATTGAAACACGAAAGAAAGACCTCATCGAAGCCCTGTCAGATAAGGGTGGTGCTATCGTCATACCGAGGCCATACGATTTCATGCCAAGAGATATCGCTGCATTCCTTTCAGATAAAGGCTTTGGAGATCTTCCCGCAACAGTGATCGAGAAGGCGACTTCATCCGAAGAGCGCAGATTCGCCGCTCGCATTCGAGAACTTAAGGATATGGAATTCTCCGATCTTTCAATAATGGTCATAGGCGAACCGGTGATCAGATGATCATCGTATCGCATAGGGACGAATTGAACGAATATGTCATTGCGAAGACAATATATGAAAAAATTAATCGGTTTATACTGGATCGGTAATCATGTAGGTTCCCATGGTTGATTGGATCGATAGAAATATTTTTACGAATTTAGTATCAATATTACGAAAACAAAGATTTATCTATTTATGATTTTTCAGGCCCATCATGGCAAATGTTGTTAATCCTAGCGCAAGGGAGATTGGCACCTGGGATCTTGTCTTTCAGGGTCTTGGACAGATCACGCCCATAACGATACTCTCAGGACTCATAGTTAGTATAGTTGGGCTCTCTGGCATAAACGCACCGCTGGCTATGATCATATCATTCTTGGCTGTGGTTATGGCAGCGAACACGATATATCAGTTTTCAGGGATCATCAGCCATTCCGGCGGCTACTATTCCTACGTGGAATACGGCCTCGGAAAACATATTGGAAAGTTCACGGGTCTCCAGTACCTTCTGTATCAGGCATCCAATCTTGCATTGGAATACCTGATAGTGGTTTGGGGATTCTCTAAGTCCTTGAACTATGCCTTTGGGACTGCATTTCCTGAATGGACCGGCATAGTCTGGATAGGATCGATGATGGCTCTTTCATACATCCTCATGCGTATGGGGGCAAAACCTTCTCTAAAACTTGCACTGGTTCTCGGATCGATACAGGTGTCATTTGTGATCCTTCTTTCCTTCATAATAATTCCATCTGCACCAGACAACACAGCTTCTGCTTTCATTCCGTCAGCTGGATCTGGATGGACCGGAGTATTCCTCGGATTCATAGTGGGCGGGTATCTAGCTTTCGCCGGCTATGGCTCAGTGGTTCCCATGGGCGAGGAAGCTAGATCACCAAGAAAGACCATAAAAAAGGCGATAATCGCCATAGTTGTGATTGCTGGAATTGTATTCGTGATGGGATCCTACGCCATGATCGTCGGGTTTGGCATCGGCAATCTCGGCAATTTCTCATCTGCGGTGATACCAGGTTTGATCGTTGCCAGGAGACTCACAGGCATAGGCGGATCAATAATATTCATTTTGATAAGTACATTCCTGTCAACATACGGGACTGTCATCGGCATGGGAATGCCCATGACACGTGTGATGTATGCACTGGGGAGGGATGGTGTGCTTCCAGAGAAGATCGGATATCGAGACGGAAGGGCCGTACCAGTGAAAAGCGTTGACCTCACCTATGCCATAACCGCGGTCTCGGCAGCTGCACTCGGTCTCTACTTCTATCTAGCAGATGGTTTCTATCTTGGCCTTTATTATGCGTGGGTAATATTCGGGACGATCGCAACTCTCTCAACGTTACTGATACACATGCTTGTGAACACATCCCTCTCCGTATCCCATATCAGGACGCGAAGAGGAAATATTATGTTATGGGTGATACTGCCATCGGCCACTACGGTCTTGATGGGCATAGCATACTACTATTCTCTGTTGGGAATGTCAATGCCCTTCCTGATAGCGCCTCTGATATTCCTGGGATGGATCATTGTATCTATCATGATACTATATTTCAGAAGGAGCCGATATTCTAACATAGACTTTTCAGATATGGATAAAGCAATGAATTATGAGGCTGGTGCATAATAATGACCATAACATTCGATACCCTGATCACCAACGCTGCTATATTCGGACATGAAGATGCCGATGCCATAGCCATAGACCACGGAAGAATCGTTTACATCGGACGCGATAGAGGCATCAGATCCAAGAACACGCTCGATCTTTCAGGTAAGATAGTACTTCCTGGCTTCATAGATTCCCATGCTCATTTGATGAGCACTGGTCTTGAACTTTCGAGACTGAATCTCTTCAATGCTCCTGGTAAGAAGGAGGCTATAGATGAGATAAGATCCTATGCGGAGAAACATGATAAGGTTATTGCATATAGATGGGACGAGTCCAGATGGGATGACGACCGCTCATATCTCACTGCCCATGATCTGAACAGCATAGAGAAGCCGGTGGTTGCGTTCAGGAGGGATGCCCATATGGCGGTGGTAAACGATGCCGCCATGAGATCAATAGGTCAGTTCAGGCCGGACGGGGTCTTCAGAGAGGAGGAAATGGTACATCTGAAGGATTTGATCCGGCCAGACTATGAAGAGGCATCAGAAGCCCTCAGCATGGCACTGGATACAGCTGTATCGCTTGGAATAACCGGTGTGAGGGATATTGTCGATAGAATGACCTATGATACATATTGTAAGATTAAGATCCCAATAAGGATATTCAAGGTAATATACTCAAACGAACTCTTCGATGGATTCGGTGCTGATGAATTCGACTGGGGCGTCAAGGAATTCCTTGACGGTTCTCTCGGTTCCAGAACTGCAGCGCATGGTGGATGGGACGAAAGGAATCTGAAGATGAAAGAAAGAGATTTTGAGGCATTTGCACAGACGATATGGTCCAGAAATCTGCCTCTTGCAGTGCATGCCATCGGGGAGATCGCAGTTGAGGTCGCAGCCAAAACGATGCACAGGCATGCCGGAAAGCAGCGAAATTCCATAGAGCATTTTGAACTCGTTGAGGATGGTATCCTGGATATGATCGATGATAATACGATAATATCGGCGCAGCCAAACTTCCTGGAATGGGCTGGCCATGGTGGAATGTATGAGGACAGACTGGGCAGTGAATGGCTGTACAGAAATAATCCTTATAGGGACATACTAGACAGCGGTATTAGGCTAGCGTTCGGATCCGATTCCATGCCCATAGGGCCAATGTACGGTATTCACTATGCTGTGAACAGTGAGTTCAGACAGCAGCGGTTGACGTTCGAAGAGGCTGTCAGATCCTACAGCGAGGCCGGTTCATATCTGCTCGGTTTGGAGAAATGGGTGGGGCTGATAGAGACGGGATATTCGGCAGATTTCGCAGTGTTCGATCAGTCTTCACTGTTGGCCCATGAAAAACTGAAGGATGCCAGGCCGACAATGACCATATTTGAAGGAAAAATAGTGTACTTCAGATCCTAGGACTGGGATCTAGACTTCTCAAAATCAAATATCGCCTTATCCAGTATGGTTGAGATCTGCGGCCTTACCACAAGGAAATGATATGCCTCTGGATTTGTTGCCTTCTTCACATGTTCAATCTTCTTATTCTCAGAGTCAAAATCTATCAGTCCTGGTGCCAGTTCGCCCTTTGTCAGTGTTACCAGTATTGTGAGATCATCGCCATCAGCCATCGCTGGCGTATAGTAAGACAGGTACCCTCTGTACGAATACACTGTTGCAATATTCCGCATGGCCATAGCGAATCCAGCTGAGAGAGACATCAATAGATCTTCAGGCGTTTCCATGTATTCGAATTCAAATTTCATGGAAATCGAAATTTTTGGGAAGATAAAAAATTATCTCATCGATGGTTAGCTATGATCCTTCATGAATTTGATCGTTTCAAGATACTGCCTCTTGATATGATCCTTCTCTGTGAATCCGTGGCCTTCCCTTGGAAAAACCAGCATGCGCACTTCGCAGCCTTTTTCCTTCAGAAATCTATAAAATTCATAATATTGACCTATGGGCACGTATGGATCCCGTATACCATGCATCAGCAGAACGGGTGTTTTCGGATCGTGCCTGATCCTTATTGGAGAATATCTGTCATATTTATCGAAGTCCCATGGATCGGCATCCATATGCAATCTGTCCCAAAGATAAAGATTGCTTGTGCCGTGGAAGGATATCCAATCAGATATTCCGAACAGTGAGACTGATGCCTTGAAGATATCCGTTTTCATAACGGCGAGAGCGGACATGTATCCTCCGTAGGATCCGCCCGTTATGTATATCCTCTCGGTTCTTATCTTTCCTGATCTTTTCAGATGATCTATACCGGAAAGAATATCTTCGAAGTCCATGCCGCCAAGATCGCCGACGTTGAGTTCCGCGAATCTCCTGCCTTTGCCGACGCTTCCCCTGTAGTTTGGAGCGAATACGCTGAATCCATAGCCAAGATAGATGGATGTGCGATCGATGAAGGATGCATACGAGAACGATGTCGGGCCACCGTGAACGTATACTATGAGCGGATCCTCAGGATTCCTGACTCTCAGTATTCCATAAATATCCTCACCATCTGAAGAACGCCACTCTACAATTTCAGCTGGATATGCCGCTATATCGGCTAGATGAGAATTTAGACTGGATTTTGAGATACCATCTTCAATACGGTATATCTCAGGAGGGTCGGTCGGAGACGAGAATGGGACAACAAATGATCCATTTGCTGTGTCGAAGGATGGCGAATACGCGGGATAAACTATACCGAAGCCGTACCATATTTCTCTTTTGTTTGAAATATCCATGATGCTGAACGTTGTTTTGTCATTTCCAAGCACGTATATAGAATCCCCATGCAGAACCACATGAGAATAGCTAATATTGGATCCGTCGGTTATATTCCTTATTGATCCATCGTAAAGTATGACATCACCTGATATGACTCCGCGATCGCTCATCACCGATTCTAGAAAGGCAATGCGTGTTCCATGCGCCGTTATCTTTCCGATCTGCCTTCTACCAGGGTCGTATATGAGCTCTTGCTTTCCGTCCGCTGTTATCCTGAATACCTTGGACTTGTACCAGCAGCTCTCCTGGGGGCAATCAGATGCTATTGCATATACGGCATCGTCTGCTGAAGCAAATTCCCATATCTGCAGATCCTGAGTCAATCGGACTATTCCAGATTCATCAATGCGGTAGAGATCGGTGAACCGATCCTCCTCCTCAAAGAAATACGCATCGTCGGATCCTTTCTTATCTTCCTTTTCACCCGTGAATATTATCTTTCCACCGAAGAAGCTAACAGAATTTACCTTGATCCCTGTGCTGTATTTCAGGGGCAGGCCATCCCCTTTCAGCGAGACGATATCCTTACCCTCAGCGAAAAGAACAGATCCGGCAGGTGTGAAGCATAGAGAATGGAGTCCATATCCTTCGTATTTTGCAATTATTTTGAAGTTTCGGTCAAAGAGGTATACCTCTTTCCTCTGTTCCTTCTTTCTGTATTCTCTGAAATTCTCAGAGACGATAGCACCAATAAGATCGCCGTCCTTAGACAGTCTAACTTCATCTATGATCCTGAGTCCGAGAAGGTCTTCAAATGTCTGATCCCGCATAGTATGATCAAACCAATTCTATATTTAAAAACTTGTAGAATGCAGTGTAATAAAGGGCAGTTCAAGTGTATGATCGAACTCAAATTTCAAGATGCAGAACTCTATATATTTTCAGGAATGCGAAGTTGGTCGGAATAATCAAATCCGATATGATCCAGCAGTATGCAGCTTTCAAATGCAATCAGAGAATATACAACCAGTAGTACACCTCACTGGCCTCAAATATACTTATAAGAAATACAGCTTTATATGTTCCCTTGACGAGCACATATGAACCCACGGCCGGTGCTACACCTTGGTAGTAGACGGTGACATTTCCGGATGAGGTATTGAGGACAAATATGGAGCCGTTCGATGATTCTATCTCTGAAACTATCTTGCCTTCAAGATAGTAAGTACCTCCAGACTTCATATTGTTCGGTGGCGTCGCAAGCAATAGAGGCACGATGCCATACACGATAATTAGTATAGCGATCGCGACAACTATCCCCTCAACGCTTCTTGTCTTCATTATCTTTAGTATGTATCACTATGAATAAATGTTTGCTTCCTTCTATTGCTTGAATTCAGAGTGCAAACCAGATGTATCAGCTACATCTTTGCAGCATTATTCTTTACAGATGAGCGTGAGCTACTCCTCAGCTAAAGCATCGGAGCTTCCTGATTCAACGACCGACATCTGCCTGTACGGATATATTCCATACAAGCCCGATGTTGCGATCTCCACAGGCGTGAATTCGGATCGCACCGATCCTACTTTTATAAGTCCAATCTTCCTTATGTTCTTGGCGGCATTCAGATCCCTGTCTATAGTTAGACCGCATACATCACAATGATATATGCGATCTGATAGCTTCAGATCATGCTTTATGTTACCGCATCTTGAACATATCTTAGATGATGGATCGAACCTTCCTATTTCGATCATGTTCTTTCCATATTTTTCCGCTTTCCATTCCAGTTTCTGCTTGAAGTAATAGAAAGAAACATCACTTAGACTCTTCGATATATGATGGTTCTGCATCATTCCATGTACGTTCAGATCTTCGATGACTATGGTATCGTACTGCTTGGCTATCGCAGTCGATATTTTATCATCGAAGTCTTCACGCATGTTTCTCAGCTTCATGTACTCCTTCTGTGATTTAAGTATATGCTTGCTTCCATTCTTCGATCCTTTCTGCTTTCTTGATAGCTGTTTTTGAAGACGCTTTATTCTTTTCTCTACCTTCTTTATGAATCCTGGATTCTCTATTGCTATACCATTCGATAAGGTTGCAAATTTTTCGATGCCTAGATCTATACCAACGGAGTTCTCTGAGGATAATGGCTTCTTCTCTGGTAGTTCTTCCTCATTTTCATATATAATAGAGCAGTAGTAGTATCCTGAATCCTTTGTTATTACTATCTCATTTATGTCCCTTATTTCTGATAGCTTATCTTTAGATCCCTTGAAGTATATGCCTTCAGAGAACTTTGGGAAATATATTCTGTTTCCTTGAATTTTGATGTGCTGTGGTACTGCAAAGTATTCGTTAATACCTTTCCTTTTGAATTTAGGATGTTCAGTATTCTTATGGAAGAAGTTCTTGAGTGCATTGTCTAAAAAGCGTAGAGACATCTGAAGTGATTGGGCGTTGATCTCGTATAACCATGGATGTTCCTTCTTGAGTTCGATGAGCATGTTATTTGTGTCGAAATAGTTCAGAGAAGATCTCTGTGCATCCCTATGCGTTATATAGTATTCATCCCTCTTTTTTAGAAAGTAATTGTATACGAATCTGCAGCTGCCAAAGTGCTTCTCCAATAATATTTTCTGTCCTTCGTTTGGATACAGCTTTACTTTGGCAGCTGTTATCACTATCTATAGGTACGGTAAATTGTTTATAATTATTTCCATTGAGGGAAGTCCGTGTATCTCCTCCCTGAAGGTCGGAGTTTTACTGCTTCCCTCAAACTCCTAACCTTCCTATAACTCCATGAATTCATTCCAATGTTCCAGTACATCCTTGATAACGGCACCAGCATTCAGATCGCTCTTGGATGCCACAAGCAGTGTGAGATTATCGATCTTTCTGAGCTCATTTAAAGTCTCATTGCCGCAGAGCTCAGCTTTGTACTTTGATCTGAATTCATCCCATTTTGCCGGATCATGCGAATACCATATTCTCAGCTGATTGCTCGGCGCAAGATCCTTCGCCCACAGATCCATCCTGAGCTCCTCGCGCCTCATGCCTCTTGGCCATAATCTCTCCACAAATACGCGATACCCATCATCGCTTGAAAATGGTTCGTAAACTCTCTTCACCCTTATGGTCGTCATTCTTCATTCCCCTCAAGTATGCGTGCTGTCTTTATATGTTATTTATTTTCCTGCACTTTGCCAGCAAACTCGCGAAGGGTCTTCTTATCTATCTTACCCGTACCGGTCATGGGCATGCTATCCACAAAGATGAAGCGATCCGGGATCCACCATTCCTTGATCGAACCCTTCGATGCGAGATCGCGAAGATAGGATCTGATGACTTCCTCATCAAGTGGTTTTCCTGTCCGCGTCCTGTAGAATGCAACTGGCCTCTCCACCCATTTTTCGTCCTTTACTCCTATTACGGCAACATCGCCTACGTCGCCGATATTGGATATATAGTATTCCAGAAGCGCGCTCGGTATGAATTCTCCACCGCTCTTTATAAGATCCTTGATCCTATCCCGGATCCTTATCTTTCCATTTTCCGTTACCTCTGCTGAATCACCGGGATAGAACCAACCATCTCTATATGCTTTTTCGCTTTCCGCGTTGAAATAGCCATCTGGAATCCAGGGAGATCTGAATTTCAGCTCTTTGTTCTCCCCTTCCGTATCGAACTCCGTGAATACAAGGGGGGTGATAGAATTCACAGCGTCTGCATTTCTGGCTCCGAAATCGTCAGCGATGTCTGAAGTACCTATTCCTGCTGCGAGGCCATCCGTGAAACCGTATATGCCGGTTATCTCTATCCGATGATCCGATGCAAAATTGATTATCCCGGATGGTATGGCGGATCCTCCTATCAGTATCTTGAGATGATCCAGTGCATTCTGATCGGTGCCCACTATTGCATTGAACATCGTCGGTACCATGCTCATCCACGTCGCTCGATTTTCCTTGATCAATTTTATGGTATTCGTCGGTTCAAATCTTCCGCCGAGAATGTAGTTGGAACCTATGAGCGTGGAAATGAACAGCGTACCCCATGACCATAGATGGAAGAAAGGTATCAGCGAAAACACTGTGTCGGATGAGGTCAGTCTTGCCGGTCCAGGGAAAGCGGAGAGGTTCGTTTCCATAGCCCATATGGTGAGAACAATGTCCCTGTGCCTGTATTTCACGCCCTTGGGTTTTCCAGTGGTTCCACTGGAAAAGAGTATCGAAGCTGTACGATCTTCATGTATCTCTGGAAGCCAAAGTTTCCCTCCGCCGAAGGTTCCATACTGCGATATGAGGGTTTCCTGATCGAATACTCTGTCTTCAGGCAGGATACCTGAGCTGACAGCGGCTCCTGCGAGTTTTCTGAAGTCCCTGGAATATATAAGATAACTGCTACCTGCCTCCTTCATAGAAGCGATTATCTGATCAGGCGGTTGCCTCACATCAACCGGATGAAGGATATTCCCGGATAACGGTATGGCATATATGAGCAAGGCGAAATTAATGGTATTCCAGTCCATGACCGATATCACTCTGTTTTCGCCGAAATCCCTATGCAAATTCATAGCAATATTGAGCATCCTATCGTAAAATTCACCATATGTTAGCTCGCTTTTCCCGTCCTTCAATCCTGTTCCTCTTCCTGTTCTAATCGTCTTGTGAAATAATCTATCAAGAGTCAAACCATGATTCATCAATCTGGGCGATCCCATGCTATATAGATGCATCACCATATATATCAATCTTTTCAGATTAATATCTAACTATTATGAATAATTCAATTGAATAAGATCAGTGATAAATATTTCATCAGCAAAAATGTTATCAATACTTCCCCTATATCAACCCATGCAGTCATTGATTCAGACATTCACAGTACCGATAGAGATCCGCGCGCTAAAGACCGCAAATATATATAGAATTGAATCAGATGATTCAGCTTTTCTGATCGACTCTGGAATGTCGGATAACTCAATAAGGTCAATTGAACAGAGCCTTCATAGGATAGATTTCGCCTTCGTAACGCACCTGCACATAGATCATCTAGGAGGAGTACTCTATATGCATCAAAAATACGGGATTCCGGCATATATGAACCCCCTCGATTATGATCTGATAATGAAGGCAAATGAGGATCGTGAAGGTTATATCCGAAGACATGCAGACATATTCAGAATAAATGGTGTACCTGAAGCTATGGTTAATGACATAATAACCATGCACCCCATTATAAGGTACTTCGACTATTATTCTAAACTGGATTTTATCCAGGATTATCATAAATTGAAAGTTCAGGAACTGGAATTTGTTGAGGTTCCAGGTCACAGCCCTGGATCCACGGCAGTCTATATCCATGAGAGCCATGACCTGTTCTCCGGCGATCACATTCTCGATAGAATAACTCCGAACATAAGCGTATACGGTGATGAAGACGATCTGGGCAATTATCTCATGAGCCTGGAAAAGATAAAGCAGATGAAGGTTGAAAGGATATTTCCAGGCCACGGGAATGTGATAACAGAGCCCCGTCTGAGGATCGAGGAGATAGAGAGGCATCATCAGGAAAGAATGCATGCTATGATATCAGTCCTCAAAACCCCTAAGACGGCCTATGAGGTTGCAAGGGAAATATCCTGGAGCAAGGGTAGGAAGATGGATACCATGAATTTTATGGAAAGAAATTTTGCCATTCTGGAAACCGTATCTCATCTAAGGCATATGGATCGCATCGGTACAATTGAATCAAAGAATGAAGGTGACATAATTAAATATCTATACAGAGAATAATTACATATAGCATAAATTTTATACATGAATACAATGATCATGCCGATGATAAGAATAGACCTTAAACAGGACGAGATGCCAGACCACTGGTACAACATTCTGCCCGATCTGCCGGAAGAACTTCCAACACCGAGGGACGAGACCGGTAAAGCGTTTGAAACGCTCAAGAAGGCTGTTCCCGCTAAGGTTCTGGAATATGAGTTCTCTGGTGAACGCTATCCGAAAATACCCGAAGAGATACTTGAAAGGTACATGCAGGTGGGTAGACCAACGCCGATTATAAGAGCAAAAAGGCTAGAGGAGCTGCTGGGAGGCAACCTGAAGATATTCCTGAAGATGGAATCATATACATATTCAGGTTCACACAAAATAAATAGTGCTCTGGCGCATGTTTATTTTGCCAGAGAGGAAGGGGCTAAATTTGTATCAACAGAGACAGGTGCCGGCCAATGGGGATCCGCAGTTGCACTTGCATCAGCACTTTTCCGCATGGAATCTCATATATTCATGGTTCGCACAAGTTTCTACGCAAAACCGTATAGGAAGTACATGATGTACATGTACGGTGCACATCCACATCCAAGTCCGTCTGAATTCACAGAGTATGGAAGGGAAGTCTTGAAAAAGATGCCGGATACCCCTGGATCGCTTGGCTTGGCCATAAGCGAGGCCATACATTATGCTCTGGACAATGGTGGAAAGTACATCGCAGGTAGTGTGATAAACTCAGATATACTCTTCAAGACCATAGCAGGCATGGAGGCAAAGAAGCAGATGGAGATGGCTGGTGAAGATCCTGATTATATCGTTGGTGTTGTAGGAGGCGGTTCAAATTATGCTGCGCTGGCATTTCCATTCCTTGCAGATGAACTTTCATCCGGCAAGATAAGGAGGAAGTACATAGCCTCCGGATCTAAGGAGGTTCCTAAAATGACAGAAGGGGAATACAGATACGACTATCCTGATACTGGAAAGGTTCTGCCTCTTTTGAAGATGTACACTATAGGCTATGATTTCATACCGCCAGCTGTCTACGCAGGTGGTCTGCGCTATCACGCGGTTGCACCGACACTTAGTCTACTTATGAATAAGGGTATAGTATCAGCAAGGGACTATGATCAGGAAGAGGCATTCAGATGGGCAAGGATATTCTCCGAGACAGAGGGCTACATACCAGCACCAGAAACATCCCATGCCCTTCCCATACTGAAGGAGATAGCGGACGAGAATAAGGGAGAGAAGAAGACTGTTCTGGTAAGTTTTTCAGGGCATGGACTTCTTGATCTGGGTAATTATGCGGAGGCTTTGCACTTCGAATGACATGGATAGAAATAACTAAGAAATACATATCAATTAATACTGATTTTTATTTTGAGTGAAACGACAATTTTTGTAGCCGATACAACGAATGTTTTACGAAATACTGGAACATTAAATACCGAAATGGCATTAAATTTGTATCTATATATGCTACTCGGCTAATATCGTTATTAGCAAAGTCCGAGACAAAACAGTTTTAATATTCTATACTTTTATAGTGTTGGTGAATTCAAAAGATGCTGTCTGTTGAGAAGGAAAAATATCCAAACATTAGGTTCGCCAGTGATTTTGAAATAAGCGAAAACGCTCCATTTAAGACTGTTGATGAATTTGTGAGTGAAATGGGCCATCTTATAAATGAGGACATGCTCGTTCTGAGGGTTACCGAAAGCCTGTGCCCGGGCTGCGTTGATGAGGAGAAATTTGATCAGATGAGGATACCCGCCATAGTCTATGAGGAAGCCGGAGAGGTTAAGCTCATAAAGGAATGCCCAGAGCATGGTGTTACCGTTGAAAAATACTGGGAAGACTACGAGATGTTCGAGGAAGCAAGAAAGTGGCAGGATCCAGGCGTCAAGATACTTAACCCGAACGTGGCATATTACGCCTCCAAGATAGTATGCCCGACGCACTGCGGTCTCTGTGTGAAACACAAATCACACACAGGTCTGGGCAATATAGTGGTTACTAACAGGTGCGATCTTTCCTGCTGGTACTGCTTCTTCTATGCGAAGGAGAATGAACCCATATATGAGCCTACTCAGGATCAGATAAGGATGATGCTCCGCCGCATGAAGAATGAGAGGCCGGTTGGCGCAAACGCCGTCCAGATAACTGGCGGAGAACCAACGATGAGGGATGACATCATAGATATCGTGAGGATCGCAAGGGAGGAAGGCTACGACCACGTGCAGCTGAACACGAACAGCGTCAGAGCTGCATTTGATCCTGATTTCGTAAGGAGAGTCAGAGAGGCCGGATCAAATGTCATATACACAAGCTTCGATGGGCCTACACCCAGATCAAATCCAAAGAACTTCTGGGAGATACCGGCTGCCCTGGAGAATTACAAGAAGGCGCCGCTGGGTGTCGTCCTTGTTCCGACGGTCATCGGCGGAGTCAACGACATGTATCTTGGAGATATAATAAGATTCGGACTCTCGAATATAGACGTCGTAAGAGCCGTAAACTTCCAGCCTGTGAGTCTCGTTGGAAGGATGCCTGACAGGGCAAGGGCGAAGCAGAGAATAACGATACCTGGTGCCATAAAGAAGATTGAGCAGCAGACGGACGGACTCATAGGCAGAGAGGACTTCTTCACCGTTCCTTCTACAGCATCTGTATCAAACTTTGTGGCTGCTCTCAAGGGAAGGCCGACATATAAGTTGTCGATCCACTATGCCTGCGGTATGGGAACATACCTGTTCAAGGACGATGAGAAGGTCATACCGGTCACAAGATTCGTGGATGTCAAGGGAATGTTTGAGTACATACAGGAGCTGGCGGACGAGATCGGTGATTCAACTTTCAAGAGTCTGAGGAAGATGGAGAGCACGGCAAAGTTGCTCTACAACCTCAAGAAGTTCGTGGATTATGAGAAGGCACCCAAGGATTTCAAGCTGAAGGATATGGTCTACAACGCTTTCACGGAGGGTGATTACCATGGACTTAAGGCATTCCACTACAAGTCCATGTTCATAGGCTTCATGCACTTCCAGGATCCATACACGTACGATGTGGATCGTGTGGAGAGATGCGATATACACTATGCCATGCCTGACGGAAGGGTCATACCGTTCTGCGCATTCAACGTGATCCCTGAGCTTTACAGAGATTCAACGCAGAGGAAGTATTCGATACCGGCAAAGGTATACGAGGAGAAAACCGGAAGAAGCCTCAAGAAAGAGAAGTACTTCAGAGAGTACAGCCTTGAGGATAAGAAGAGGATAATAGCCTTCTACGAGAGGAGCATAGGAAGAAAGCTGACAGAGGAAGAGATCGGGCAGAAGCTTGAAGATCCAGTACCAGTGATATCTTCGCAGAACCCGGATATGTGATCGATCAGGTCTTTAGGATCTGATTGATGATTTTTTTCTCTTTTTACGTCATCTTTCAGTATTCTCTTTTGGCATTATGTTCAATTCTATTAATTGTATGAATATCTTTACTCACTCGCCTTAAATAGATGTCAATTAAAAGTTAAGGATGTCCATTCATATCTCATCTATACATGATACGTCGGTGATGAATTGAGTGAAGAGACATCCCTTAAGGGCAAGGAGCTTGGGCTCTGGACACTTGTGGCGCTCTCCATGGGCTCCATATATCCACTGGCGTTTGCGGTTTCAAACGGTGCTGGTGCCGTTGTATATGCGGGGTTTGCTGCACCGGTTGTTCCGATATTTGCTGCACTTGCAATACTGTTGGTATCCGTTCCAGCGCTCATGTTTTCCAGGCACGTGAGCTTTGCCGGTGGCTATTACGGTTTCGCCGAGAAGGGATTTGGACCAGCAACTGGTAAATACGTTGCGCTCGTGAACTTATTCTATTACATACTTATGGACGTCGTTTCTGTAGTTGCAGTATCGTACATACTCTCGACAGCTCTATCAGAGCTTTATGGATATACTTTGCCGCTGGCAATATACATACTGGTGGCACTCATATCAACATTTCTTATGTTTCTTTTCACGGTTCTGGACATCAAGATATCTGGAATGTCTGTACTAGTGATAGTGGCAGTTCAGATAATCATAGTCCTGATATTTTCTCTGATCACAATAGCCCGCACACCGTATAATAGTATACAGGCCTTCAATATAGCAAAGGCGCCTGCCGGCATAACAGGCGTGATGTTCGCCTCCGTCACAGCAGGATTCCTGTTTTTCACTGGTTATGGGGCGCCATTCTATTTTGCCGAAGAGACAAAGACAAGCGAAAGGACGGTCTGGAGATCCATAATACTCTCAATAGTGATTTTAACCGTAGTCAGCGTGATCGTTACATACGCTGAGGTGGCAGCGGTCGGTTTGTCTAATGCGTCCTCTCTTTCTACGGACTGGAATCCAGCGGTCGTGGCATTCGGAGAATATGTAGGAAGCATAGGAACGCTTGCATTCATCATAATTGCGCTTATAGGACAGATGTGGGCCGGCATCGTCGGTGGAATGAGCGGAGCAAGGCTGATATACGCGATGGCACGTGATAGATTCCTCTTCCCAAAGAGTTTCTCAAGAACGCATAGAAAATATCATACGCCGGTATATGGGGCGCTGTTCGAGCTCACGGTTACGGCGCTGCTCACCATACTGAGCCCGATCGTGCTGGTAAGGATCTATGGTTATTCTCAGGGCATCTTCTATTCGCTCTTCCTGTTCGGGGCGCTCACCACGTTCATGTGGATCCTTCAGCATCTGATAGCAGACGCATCTTCAGTGCCATTCTTCAGGAAACTGCATGGAAAACTGACAGCAAGAGTCGCTGCTTACACGCTCATACCTACCGTCGCAGCGGCTGCACTGTTCATCTATGCAGATATAACGTCATACGTAGGAATTGGTGAACCGTATCTGGCAGGGCTCTATGTCATCTTTGCGCTGCTCATCGCGTCATTGATTTACATAATCTACATGCATATGACGCATCGTCTTGAGAGCATGGTATCGAGCAAAGAGGAGGTGATCGAATGAGCGTTAGTGCGAGGCGAAAGGATTTCAGTTTTGATTTTACAGGCCGGATAGCGGTCGTTTCTGGAGCGTTTCAGGGAATAGGGCGATCTGTGGCCGATGCGCTGGTCAGATCGGGTGCCGAGGTCTTCGGTATCGATCCAAAATTTTCAGAGTCCACCGAGGTGGTGAAGAAATTCCATGGGATACGGGGGAGTGTTGAATCGTCGGAAGATGTAGAACATCTTAAAGATTATTTTATGGATAGATGCGATCATGTGGACTTCCTGATTAACAATGCGGGCATCTATTTCTACAAGAGTATAGAGGATTCAACGGATTCTGATTTTGAAAGGATAATTAGCATAAATCTCAGAGGATACTTCTTCATGATCAAGAGTATTCTGCCACTTCTTAAAAGATCAGATTCTCCATCGATAGTCAATATGGCATCGGTATCGGGACAGCGCCCAGAAGCCGGACATCCGCTCTATTCCATGACAAAGGGCGGCATTCTCGCACTCACCAGGGCTCTGTCAGCCGATCTTGGCCGTCTAGGTATAAGGGTTAACAGCGTGAGTCCGGGAAACATTAAAACACCGATGAACGATGCAGATATAGAGGAACAGGCTAGGATCAGAGGGATGAAACCAGAGGAAGTCGAGAGGGAATACGCAAGGGAAAGTGTTCTCGGACGACGTGGAGAAGCTGAAGAGGTTGCATCCGTTGTTCTCTTTCTCCTATCAAGCGCAGCCAGCTATATCAACGGAGCTGATATAATAGTGGATGGAGGCCTGCTTCTAGTATGAATGATCAGGAAGAACCCATACTGGCAGATTTTCTCAAATTGGTACGATCGATGAGGGTCATAAACGGCATCGGCACTATGACATTTCTAGGAGGAAACAGGGTATCGGATGAAGTCATTGAATCGATGAAGTATGTTAACGACATTTTTCTGAACATGCAGGATCTATCAAGGACGGCTGGGGAGTATATTGCCAGGAGGATTGGCGTCGATGCAGCCTGCATAACGGCAGGGGCTGCCTCTGGCACCGTTCTTGGCATAGCCGCATTGATATACCTCAGAGGGGGTGGAAAATACACCAGGGACATACTGGAACAGGGCAGAAAAATGCTGATTGCGGTTCAGAAGCCCCATCGTACAGAGTTCAGGGATCTGATATACATTGCCGGACCGGAGCTGAGGGAGTTCGGAGATACGGATATTGTAACGGAGGAATCCATGAGGAAGGTTATTGAGGATAACCCTGGAAGGATACTGGCGATAATGCACTATGCCTTTGAGCCTATGCCAGGTACGCTGCCTCTGGAATCAGTCCTGAGAATAGCCCACTCATACGGGATTCCTGTGATCGTGGATGCGGCAGCCGAACTGCCACCGAAGGAGAGTTTAACGCGATATTACAAAATGGGATCGGATATTGTTCTCTTCAGCGGTGGGAAGATGCTGGGGGGTCTCAGCAACTCTGGCCTGATGATAGGTAGGAAGGAAATAATCGATGCTGTGCACGAGATTGGGCCGCTGAACGAGGAGAATACAGATGAGGGAACCAGGATATTCATCGGCCGGCCCATGAAAGTCAGCAAGGAAACGATCGTTTCTACGGTGGCTGCGATAGAGAACTTTCTCAGGATCGATGAAGATGCATGGCTCTCAAGGATCATAAAGATGGCGGATACCATTGCGGAGATGATATCCGGGATTGATCCTGATATATCTGCCAGGGTCGTTATGCCACAGTGGAACCATCCCAGGCCTGTTAACATACCAAGAGTACAGGTTAGTTTTCCTCAGGGAATAGTGGCGAAGGAGGTTTCTTTCAGGTTAAGGAAGTTCAGAATACCCATATACACCTACTGTATGGAGGACAAGCTGTACATCAATCCGCAGTGCCTTGAAGATGACGATATACCATTGATCATAGAAGGCCTATCACACGCTCTGCACTCTGAAAAGGAGGAGACTGGATGGAGGAACTGAGATCCGGCCAGTCTTCCTGCCGTGTATCGAGAAGGGGTGCATTCGTCTCCTCCCTCACCCTGCAAGGAATGCAAATTCTGAAACCCGCATCTGATGGATATGTTACGCATGGAGGAATGTCAATACTAGTACCATATGCTGACATAGTGAAAGGCGCATCCTACGTGTGGGACGGTCAACGATACTTTCTTCCAAGGAACGCGGCCTATGAGAACAATCATGTAGACAGCATACATGGGCTAGTGAAATCTGCACCATTCTCTGTAGTTTACAATGATGAGGATTCAATTCATCTGAAGTATTCTCTGTTCCACAGCGGATACCCCTCGACTCTGGATGTTCATGTCCATTATTCGCTTTCACGTGAAGCTTTGAACACCATGATATCGATCGAAAACACTGGCAGAAGAAGCGCTCCTCTTCTTTGCGGTTCGCATCCATACTTTCTTTACGAGGATTTCTGGATCATGTACTTCAATGACCAAGTTAGATCTGTATTCGCTGACAGGAGTGATTCAGATGCGCATAGCAGGAATATCAGTTTTATTCCAAAGAAGACCGACGGTTATTATGACGATGCCTTCATGGGAGGCGGCGAGATCGAACTTGTCACCAGAGATAGGTTAATTCAAATAAGGAGAAGATCGATGCGGTTCTTTGAGGTGTACGACGGAGTTTATGCAGATGGTGTCTCAGTAGCGGTTGAGCCGATGACGGGATCACCGGATGCTTTCAACAATGGTATCGGTCTGATCAGATTGAAACCAGGTGAAACGTTCATCTGCGGTTTTGACATCGAGGCTAGGGGGATCTAAAGCTTATATCGAAATATGTCGAAATTGAGATATGGGGCTTATTGAAAGGTTATGGGCTGGGAAAGCTGTAAAATCCCATAGTCAGCGATGGGATGCAAGAACTTCCTCAATGATAAAGTTCAACAAAAAGTTTGCAGGATCGATAAAAATAGACCTTGTGTTGTACTAATGCACGTGTGTGAAGACGCTCATGAAGGTATATTAGAACGTCGTGTTTCAGCTATACGCTTTTGGAAGATGAATATCCAAATCTTTAGTCTGGGAGAACCTCACATTTTTGATAACAGTCCATTAGTGTTATGCTGAGAATTTAAGTATATGATTATGTTGATCATATATGAGTTCGGTGTCAAGGGGATTGAAGGATATAGAATTAATTAAGGCTCGATTTATTTACTTGCATGACAATTGTACGTTCAACTTCATCGATGAAGGGCTCAGCGTCAAGTTGCTGTGGAGCATGCCGTATAAGGGAGATAGGATGATTACCTATGAAAGCGTGTATCCTACTGAATCTCATATCATGGCAAAGTCGATAATAAACAAGGTTCGTGGTAACCCAAAGACTCTCTCCGTATTCGACAGATCTCTGAAAGGTCGCACTTTAACGGTGGGTTATCTTGAATGGACGGATAATTCTCCATTCTTCCTGAGCAACAGGATAGGAATGGTATCGTACGATGAATACACGATGGCGGACGGAGACGTCATAACAATTGTTACCGCTTCGGACAACTTCGATCTGATAAGGGATAATTTATCAAACTACGGAAAGATCATGAAGATTCAGATACAGAGCCTAGATCCCGCATCCATAAACGGGAAGCCCAGGTTGACAGCAATGCAGGAGAAGGTTCTTGGCAAGGCTCTGGAGATGGGGTTCTTTAACTATCCCAAGGATGTGCATCTTAAGGAGATAGCTGAGAAAATGGGAGTTTCAGTGGTATCTGTGGATCAATATCTGAGAGAGGCGCAGCGCAAGCTTGCAATGTCCTATCTGAACGGCTAGTATGAATAATTCAAGGATTCATAAGTGTTGTTATAATCTATTTTATCCTAACATTTTAACCAAATTTTTATATCTTAACTTTGTAATCAATAAATATGAAAAATTCAATATACATAATAGTAGGAGCAATTATTGTCGTTCTCATAGTTATAATCGGAACGATAACGCCTCTGATATCGATACTGAATCCAGGGACAGGAGTTCCAAGAAACACGTCCAACCTCATAATCGGGAACGAAACGATCTCGATACCAGGACTTCAGCACGAAGTAACGATAATACAGGATAATTACGGCGTGTACCACATATACGCTCAGGATAACCATGACCTTTTCCTGGCCCTGGGCTTCATTCAGGCTAAGAACAGGCTCTTTGAGATGCAGCTCTTCAAGTTGACGTCCATGGGTCAGCTTGCAAAGATGCTTGGTTCTGGGTACAGCAACTACGATAGGTTCCAGACGATGACAGGTGCTCCCTTAACGGCCGAAAAGGACTGGAACATCATCTCCGGAAATGCGAGCGTCAACGCCACTGATCGTCTGACTTATGAAGCAGTGACGGCTTACTCCGAGGGCATAAATGATTACATAAACTATTCAATATCTCATCACGTCCTCCCCTTTGAATTCAAACTTCTGGGATATACCCCAGGGTACTGGAGTCCCGTAGATACATTCGCGGTTCAGGAATACATGATACAGACCCTTGAGTTCAGCGACGATCCGCTGTTATATTCGCTTCTCTTCTACAAGCTAGGAAACCTAACGAATGATCTGATCACGCCATTCTCGCCGATTCCGCAGTACTATTATGGTGGATATAACGGTACACCGAACCAATACGTGATGAAGATGTCAGAAAATACCTATCCGGTCAACGCCACGATGGCTTCACTGGCCTTCAGTGTTGCGAAGATCTGGGATCCGCTTCACATATTCCCGCCAAATCCTACAGATCACAGTAATGAATGGGTCGTATCTGGCAACAGAACTTCCACAGGAAAACCCATACTGGTGGGAGGTCCGGTTCTGGGGTTCTCCCTGCCTTCGATCTGGTTCCAAGTGCAGCTGGTTGATCCATCCTTTGACGTTTACGGAGTTGTGCTACCCGGCGCTCCCATAATAGTCATAGGATATAACGAACACATAGGATGGACTCTCACGGATACTCAGGCCATATCGTGGGGCACATTCTTCTTCACGCAGACCGTCATGAATGGAAAATATCTGTGGAATGGAACGTATTATCCTGTGACCTCGTATGAAATGAATGGCTTCAAGGTTAACTGGACGAATCTTGGCCCGATCATGGCCACCAATGGAACAACTGCACTGGTCATGGACTGGATGGGTAACAGATTCTCCAATGATATAGGGGCGCTCCTGGAGGTAATGAATGCAACAGACTGGAAACGGTTCTCATCAGACCTTGAGATATGGAAGGCACCCTATCAGAACTTTGCCTTTGCTGATGTGAACGGAACAATTGCCGACATCTCACCAGCCTATTATCCGATATTTTCCTCCAGCGATCCAATTCCATACAACCCGAACGCTATAATGCCTGGCAATGGCACCCAGTTCATAATCGGTTCCATTCCATACTCGATGGTGCCGCATTCGGTGAACCCTTCTGACGGCTTCATAGTTAGCTCCAATCAGAGGCAGGTCGGACCGGCATATCCATACTGGTTCGGAGACACCATGACTCCATCTCCAGGCTTCAGAGCCATGCTAGAGGAATCCTACCTAAGATCTCACAGCAATTTAACAGTTGAGGATATGATGAACCTGCAGGATCATAACTATACGGACTATGAGGCGTTTCTTACCGTGCCGTACATCCTGAAGTACATGTCCACGTACAGCAATTCCACGGTTCAGGAAGCTATAACCATGCTGAAAGCATGGAACTACAGCATGGATGAGAACTCAAGGGCAGCGAGTGTCTGGTTCTTCACCTATATGTATCTCTTCAATGAGATATTCCACACATTCCTGAAAGATCATGGCGTATTTCCAGAATACAGAAGTGTGTTGAACGTCACGGGAATGGGCGGAAGCTTCCCAAACAGCATTGGTATTGCCTCATTTGACCTTGATCTTGCATACATACTCATAAATGGAAGCGCGAGGCCATTTTCAAATGAAAGCATTACAAGCCTGATAGCGAACGCAATCACAGAGGCCATGAATTATCTTTCAAGTCAGTATCCCACCGGAAACTACACATGGGGCCATTTCTATGGCTTCGTATTTCCAAGTCTCCTTGGCGTGAGTCAGCTTAGCATTGGGCCTTTACCAAGAGGTGGTGACTACAACACTCCGAACGATGCATCTGGAGTTGGACCATACAACTGGCCAAGCGGCGGTCAGAGCTTCACTATGATACTCAACTTCTCGAATCTTTCTGATTCATACGGCGTCTATCCGGGCGGCCAGAGCGAAAATCCAGCGAGTCCGTTTTACTCCAATTACGTTGATTACTGGATAAACGGAGAGTATCTGCCATTGCTCTTCTATCCTAGCTCATCATCATTCCCTAAGGCGCATGTCCTTGATGTAACCACTTTGGAGGTGATCGGATGAATAGATACTATGAGCTTGTACTGGTCGCGGTTCTGAGCATCGTGTTCACGATTGTATTCCTTATCTCTGGATTCTGGTACGGTGTGATAGTTGCCGGTTTCCTATCTACCGTATTTTTTGATCTGAAGCCATATTTATCAATACCGGTATCTACAGTGGCCTCATTGATCGGCCTAATCATCTTCGAAATACCTGAGATCTCTCATGGACTCTTTAGACTGATGTATTATGTCGGATCCATAGCAGGAATAAGCGGTAGCATGCTGATACTGATATCATTCCTTCTGGATATGCTTATGGCAGTTGCCGGAGCATTCATCGGTGTTGGTACATATCGATATTCGCTGGGAAAGAGGAATTACAGTAATGTGTCAAAACATTAATTGAATAATAGTATAACTGCGATTATAATTTCATAATATTTTTAACCCTCTTTTAATCTTCGATTCATTTTTCAGCTATTGTTATTTATCCAAAGTGAGGAAAATTATTCCATCTTGGGATTCGAGTATTAAAGATGTCAAGGAAAATTTATAATCTGGGTTATAGTCCATTACCATATTTAGGAAAGCCATTGGGCATTTCCCAACAGACAAATCGAGGTTTATAGAAAAGTTAGGAGTTTGAGGGAAGCAGTAAAACTCTCTCTTCGGACAGGAGATACACGGACTTCCCCCCAATACATAGAAAGATCTATAAATAATCTCATCATATCTATAATCAATGATAACAGCTGCCAGAGTGAAGCTGTATCCAAACGAAGGACAGAAAATTTTACTGGAGAAGCACTTTGGCAGCTGTAGATTCGTATACAATTACTTCTTAGCGAAGAGGGATGAATACTATATAACGCATAAGAATGCTAAAAAATCCTCTTTAAACTATTTAGACACAGCGAACATGCTTATCGAACTTAAAGAGAAGTATCCATGGTTGTACGAAGTTAATTCGCAATCCTTACAGATGTCTCTACGCTTTTTAGACAATGCATTCAAAAACTTCTTCCATAAGAACGCAGATCATCCAAGATTCAAAAGGAAAGGTATTAACGAATACTTTGCAGTACCACAGCACATAAAAATTCAAGGAAACAGGATCTATTTCCCAAAGTTCTCTGAAGGCATATACTTCAAGGGATCTAGAGAGAAACTTTCAAAGATCAAAGACGTCAACGAGATAATAATAACAAAGGATTCAGGATACTACTACTGTTCCATAATATATGAGATACCAGAAGAGTTCCCAGAGAAGAAACCGTTATCCTCAGAGAACTCCGTTGGCATAGATCTAGGCATCGAGAAATTTGCAACCTTATCGAATGGTATAGCAATAGAGAATCCAGGATTCATAAAGAAGATAGAAAAAAGAATAAAGCGTCTTCAAAAACAGCTATCGAAGAAGGAGAAGACATCGAACAATAGAAGGAAGCATATACTTAAATCACAGAAGGAGTACATGAAGCTGAGAAACATGCGTGAAGACTTCGATGATAAAATATCGACTGCGATAGCCAAGCAGTACGATACCATAGTCATCGAAGATCTGAACGTACATGGAATGATGCAGAACCATCATATATCGAAGAGTCTAAGTGATGTTTCTTTCTATTACTTCAAGCAGAAACTGGAATGGAAAGCGGAAAAATATGGAAAGAACATGATCGAAATAGGAAGGTTCGATCCATCATCTAAGATATGTTCAAGATGCGGTAACATAAAGCATGATCTGAAGTTATCAGATCGCATATATCGTTGTGATGTATGTGGTCTTATCATAGACAGGGATCACAACGCATCAAAAAATATAAGGAAGATTGGACTTATAAAAGTAGGATCGGTGCGGTCCGAATTTACGCCTGTGGAGATCGCAACATCGGGCTTGTACGGAATATATCCGTACAGGCAGAGGTCGGTCGGTGAAGCAGGAAGCTCCGAAGCTTTAGCTGAGGAGTAGCTCACCGAATTTCCTCTTCGTGAATATGGCCTCATTTCCGATGGCAACTCCAAATTCATTGAACCCCATCTCTGCTCCCCACATCCAGATCGGCCTTGATATAACCACGGCATTTACATCACCATTATACTCGACCTCAGTATATGTGGCCCTGATCGATCCTTTCCGCTCATTATGAGGATAATATTCTACAACCTGAATTTCTCCTGGTTCCCTATCGCTATTCTTTCCAAAATACGCTACATCCTTCTCTCCGTTATTCTTTGGCATAGAAATAATGGTATCACACATGATGCTGTATACAAAGACTATCTGTATTTAAATTACTCCCTGTTTTATTGCTTCGGCATGTTCGAAGCTGCGTGAAAATGAAAATCCATAATGCAATTTGATCCCCATAGTGAGAAAGATCCCTTTATATCGCTTCAAGGGCTGAGATCCGGGGCTGAACTTGGAAGGGATCATTCGAAATTAACGCATTTCGACCCAATGATGAAAATTTTTTATGTATTCTGATGATGCCAGTATGTTGAGCTACGAAGTTGTGGATCATGAGAGCGATATCGGCGTGATTGTCTACGGAAAGAGTTATGAGGAATTATTCTCGAATGCAGTGTATGCAATGGCCGATCTAATACTTGATGTTTCCAGATTGAAGGAAAACAAGAGGATGCATGAGGTAATATCCGGTAAAACTCCAGAGGATATAATGGTGAATCTTCTATCGCGCGTACTCTTCTATCTGGATACATATTACATTCTGTATTATCGTATAACCTCGAAATACAGTGATGGGGAGCTTGATGTATATTTCTATGGATCTGAGGTACCGGAAGGCATTGAATACAGGAATGTGATAAAGGCTGTAACATACAGTGATCTTGCCGTCAAGCCAGAAGAAGGCTATGCAAAAATAATATTTGATCTGTGAGCACGGTAAAAGGATGCTTATGTGTATATTCAGATTATGATTCCGTAATCCTGAGATTGATCTTGTTTCTGATCAGATTCTTTATTAGTTGATCGAAGTAGCCCTGCGTTCTTGACAGCACTTCTGGAAAGATCACTCCTGACATGGATACGTTTCTGTTCATGAGGTATTCTCCAGTTATGCTGGCCGGCAAAGAGGTGGCAAGATCCATGGCTGTTCTCTTCAATTCGTCTGAATAGTGCAGCTCCATCTCCGCAGTTCGTTTCAGTTTTCGGCCGGATCGCTCACCGTCCACCTCAACGCGCATCAGCACTACATCACGTACGTCTGGTCTGAATAGGGTATTTGACAGAAGACGTTCAGAGATCTCGAACATGCTGAGATTGCATCCGGGTATTCTTTCGCTGGAGAAGTAGCCAAGATCTCTGATTGTAGCCATCTTTTCTGCGTGGCCCTTATATCTGACGGTTTTTTCGAACATTTCTCCGGTGCATGCAATGTTCCTGATCAGGCTTCTAAGTCCATCAGTGTAAAATGATTCGAGATTTTCGTATGTTCCTATACTCAACAGATCGATGCCGGAGAGCGGAGGCACCTGTGTTTTCTTACCATCTTTAACTATATTAACGGGCCGGGTATATTCATCAATAAGCCCCTCTATTGACCATGTAATAGTGTAGTCTATCGGCGGAACTGGACGATCCGGTATCCCGCCTACATATATGCGTACATTTTCAACGATATCCAGATCTCTCGCGAAGTAACCAACTGTGGCATTTGTAAGACCGGGAGCAAATCCCATATCCGGTATTATGATAGAACCAGAGTTTTCCGCAATACTGTTAAGCTGATATGGATCCTCTGGCGTATATGAAACGTCCACAATCTTTCTGCTGGTTTTCACGGCATTCTTCAGAAATGTCATGCCGATTCTGCCAGGCAGCGCGCTCATTATAAGATCGTAATTCCCCAGAATG
Organism: Thermoplasma sp. Kam2015; assembly: GCF_003205235.1. Taxonomy (NCBI): domain Archaea; kingdom Methanobacteriati; phylum Thermoplasmatota; class Thermoplasmata; order Thermoplasmatales; family Thermoplasmataceae; genus Thermoplasma; species Thermoplasma sp. Kam2015. The sequence goes on from NZ_QJSM01000020.1 coordinate 39,534, forward strand.
CCGTATGAAGTATGATCCATTGCATCGAATTCCATTGTCCTAATTTTAGGCATTCTGTCCCTTATCTTGTTTAGAGAATCCCTGCTTCTGTCTGCGATGTCAACTTCGTAGCCATCATCAATCAGATTCAGAGCTATGCCTGCGCCGATCTTTCCGGCTCCAACCACAAGTACGTTCATAATAATATAAGATTATGGCATTACATATTACTTTTGAAATAGTCATTTCAGCGTAAGTATCAAGCCTTAACCGAAGTTCTACTAAACACAGCGTTCCTGTCGAAGAATCCTATCCAAAGGAGAACGATGCCGATGAATTCTGCATAATAAAGAAAGGCAGGAAATTTCGCTATGTATAGGGTGCCGGCGATGCTGACTATTACGACCCCCAGAATTATGGAGAACAGCCTGAAATCCCTCTTTCTTCTGTAACTGAGAACAGCCACGGCTATTATGACCACCGCTGCTGGAAATGTTATCAGTGAAGAGGCGATGGTATCATTCAATGGCAGTGGACCAAATACCACATAATTGAGTACTATTCTCTCCACAGGAAACAGTATAAGCGATATTATGAGATAAATTGATACAATCATGGAATAAACGTAATAATAGCTCAACCATTTTCCGCCGGAAATGTTTGCCGAACCAAACGATAAAAAGAGGACAAGTTCCGCAACCGCAAAAAGATAAATCTTTATCAAGGACTGATTGAATATACCATAGGCAAAAACTGTTTCCAGCAGAACGGAGAAGGCAAAGAGCCACATTCCTATGGACCAGAAGAGCGAAGATCTTCTGTGATTTCTGACATAGTTGAGTGTGAGAAATATAGATAAAATGGCTGAAAGTATGAATATCAATATCGTGGAAGCTATGACCACCGCCTGAGCATTCATAGATATCGCATTTCAAAGAGGCGTATAATATTTCTCATTTTTAGATGCCTCTGATCATTCTGACATTCCCTCCATCGTTATATACAATGTTTATAATAAATATAGGAATGACATTGAAAATATTTTATACGAAATTAATAAATATATCCATTGAGTTTATCTACCGTGGACGAAGAAAAGGTTTCTGTTGTTCATAAAACCGAAGTTAAGAGAAGTCAGGTGAGATGGGTCATAGTTTCTCTGCTGTTCACGGCCATTCTGTTCAACTACGCTGACAGAGAGATATGGATCGTGTCAGAGCCTGCCTTTGCCTATGCATTTGGGTGGTCTCATTCAGCAACGGCTCTCACTGCCACTGCAATACACAATATTTCCCTGATACTGTTTTTCTGGTCTCTTTCATACGCAATATTCAATTTTCCTGGTGGCTGGATAGTGGATAAGCTTGGTCTGAGAAAATCCATGACGACCATGTTTGCAATCTGGTCAGTTTTCACGGCTCTAACAGCGGCGACATTCAATTTCATCAGCATGGCCATCGTCAGGGTCATAATGGGTGCTGGTGAGGGGCCTGTCTGGCCCATAAACTCAAAAGTGGTGAAGGGCTGGGCGAACAGATACGACGAATCAAAGTCGTTTACGCTGGCCGGTGCTGGACAGGCGGTTGGGCCAGTCATCGGCCTTGTTGCCGGAGGCATACTCGTCACGCTCTTTGGTTGGCAGGCAGCCTTCATACTGTTCGGTGTTCTGGGGCTTATCTTTGCCGGCATCTGGTATTTCTACGTACGAGATAGACCGGCGGAGGACTCGAAGGTCAACAGCGAGGAGCTAGCGTACATCAGGGAGGGCAAGAGCGAGGAGGAGAAGGAAGAAAAGGTTCTGCCATCGAGGATCAGCTGGAAGATCTCAGCCAAGATGATATTCGGAACGCAGGCAGGTTGGGGCACATTCCTTGTTTTTCTCTCATTTGGTTATGTCCTTTTCACCTTCCTGTACTGGCTTCCACCACTGATGTTCTCTACCTTCGCACATACGGTTGAAAAAAGCGGGCTCTATTCCGCAGCCATAGATGTGGCTCTAATCGCAGGATTCCTCGGTTCCGGGCCGTTCAACGACGGTCTTCTGAAGAGATTTCCTGACAACAAGCCGCTGGCAAGAAGGCTAGGCGCTATAATACCCATGGTTCTCATGATCATAATGGTGGGCATGTCCTACTTCACCGGGAAAGCGCATAACCTTGTCGGAACGGCAATATTCCTTGGCATAGGAAGCGGGCTCATGAATCTCACGGTAGGATCATGGGCTGTGAATGCGGTGGATCTAGCGCCAGCTGGAACCTCCGCTACCGTATACGGAATATACAACGGTTCGCTCAATTTTGTCGGCGCTTTCAACTCCATAATCGAAGGTGCACTGTTCATCAAGTATGGTCCTGTCCTTGCATTCACCAGCTCTATCATATTCATGCTGATGTTCCTTGGGGGTTATCTTGGTCTCATAAGGAAGAAGACGTGGGAAAGGGCGATGGAGTACAAGGAGCAACTTTCAAAAGAGGCTTACTCATACCTCAAGGGGTGAATCTTTGAAATACACTGTAGAACAGATCATGCGGCTGGTTGATCACAGCGGGCTTAAGCCGTATCTGACCGAGGACGACATAAGAAACCTCGTGGAGGAGGCCCATATGATGGGCAATTATGCAGTCTGCATCGAGCCCATATACGGCAAGTTAGCTCTTGATCTCATAAAGTCCAAGAAGTACCATATAAAGCTTGACGTCACGTTAGATTTCCCATTCGGATCGCTTTCTACAACTTCAAGGAAGAAGATCATAGAGGACATGGATTACGCCGATGAGGTTGACATCGTCGTTCCTATGGGGTATGTGAAATCCCACCGCTGGGATCTTGTCGATCAGGATCTTAAGGGTATCGTTAGAACTGCAAAGGACATGGGTCTTGTCATAAAGATCATAACTGAGGACGGTTATCTGACTCGCGAAGAGAAGGACAGGATCTACGATTCGGTGATAAGATCGAACCCGGATTTCATAAAAACAAGCACCGGCTTTGCAGATAAGGAGTACTGTAGATCTCTGGGAAATGTCTCTGGTGCAGATCCAGAAAACGTGAGGCTGATGGCTAGCAAGGCCAGCGAACTTGGATCAGATATCGGTATAAAGGCCGCAGGCGGCATCCACACGTACAGTGAGGTGGAAAGGATAATAGACGCCAGTGGTAGACCGATCGATCCTGAGAGGCTGAGGATAGGCATGAGCGGAACAAGGAAGCTCTTTGAGGAGATGCTCGCAATGAAGAAGGCCTGATACTCGACAATTTAGTTTTCAATTTTTTTCTTCTTACACAAAAATGGGCAAGAAAGCTCCGACCTTCAGGGAGGAGATGAATTGCGAAAGGTATATGAATAATAAAGGTATAACGTATTTGGAAGATGGAAATAGCCAACAAGGAAAAGGAATACCATTATGAAGATCATATGGTGTACAGCTGTCAGTACCATGTAATATTTTGCCCGAAATATAGGAGAAGTGTGCTTAACCCACCAATTGATGGTCGGTTGAAACAGTTAATCCTTGAAAAGCAGGATGATTATAGATACAAGGTGCTTGAGATGGAGGTGATGCCAGATCATGTGCATCTTCTTATAGACGTGAATCCGAAGAGAGGTGTGTATTATGTTGTGAACAGAATTAAGGGATATACTTCGCATGTACTTAGGGAAGAGTTTCCAGAACTGAAGAGAAAGCTTCCAACCCTGTGGACACATTCAAAATTCATTTCTTCTGTAGGCGCAGTGACACTTGAGATTGTGAAGAAATATATAGAGGAGCAGAAAGGTGTATGATCTTAACATTTAAAATCAAGCATAATAGGGATTTCTCCATCGAATTAAAAAAAGCTAAGCTGATTGCTAATTTTGCGATAAAAACGCATACTCTTTCTTCGAAGGACGTCAAACAATTCGGTCTGAAGAGCATCATAGCAAACCAGATATTGAGAAAGTATTCGAGGAACAAGAAGATAAAAAATGTTAAGAGCGTGAAACTGACGATACCTAACCAAGGGATTCATGTGGATAAGGAGAAGCATGAAATATACATACCCTCTTTGAAACTAACTTTTCCATACATCTTCAGAAATGATTTCGAAAAAATTAATCAGATTGAGATAGGCGATGTGTACGCTTATGTATCTGTGACCGTGCCTGATAAACGATTAATTGAGCCACAGGTATGGCTTGGGATTGACAGGAATACAACAGGACACATTGCTGTCGTTGCCGAACCTCAAACAGGGAAGGTGTGGAAGCTTGGAAAGCGTGCGGAACACATACACAGGAAATACAGGGAAATTAGGAGGAAGCTTCAGAAAGCAAAGAAATACAGACTGTTGAAGAAGATTAAGAACAGGGAAAGCAGGATAATAAGGGATTTGAACCATAAGGTATCAAGGAAGATTATAGAAATAGCCAAAGAACAGAACTCTGGAGTGAAACTTGAAAAACTTGATGGCATAAGGAATAACAAGAGACACACCAAATCATTCAACTATGGCCTGAACTCATGGTCTTTCTATCAGCTCCAGAAATTCATTGAGTACAAGGCAAAGCTTGACGGTATTCCCATAACCTATGTTGAGCCGAGATACACATCGAAAGAGTGTTCTCGGTGTGGAAGCATAGGGATTAGGGAGGACAAATCATTTAAGTGTCCTAATTGTGGACACGTTGACCACGCCGACGCCAACGCTTCGTTCAATATAGCGTTGCGTCCACCTTTAGTGGAAGACGCAGGTCAATTGCACACAGACAGGGATGCGTGCAAGGGGAGCACTGATACCCCCAGAGGGGCAACTCCGAGAACGACGGAGACCTCAGAACCTCCGTCGCTTTAGCGAGGAGAGTATGTCAGCTCGTCCTGTAGTATCAGTTATACAATCTGCTATTAGTATAAAATTATATCAAAACTTGTCATATCTGGAACGTCATGACGGACAATGAACTCGGAAGCAATCCAGATCATGCCAACATAATATCGATATTACAGGATCTGGGGCTCACAGAGAATGAATCGAGGGTCTATATACTGCTGCTGGAGTATGGCAGCATGGCCGCTCAGGATATACTTAGATATCTCCCGCTCAGACAGCCTCAACTGTACGATATCACGTCGAGTCTGGAGAGGAAAGGTTTCATAAACATACTGCTGGGCCGTCCGAAAAAATACGAGGCTGTCGATCCAGAGGCTGTCGTTGAAGCCAGGGAACAGATAATAAGCAGGAACAGAAGATATTTCCTCAACTGGGCCAACCGTGCAATGGAGACAAGGAGGGAGACCACAGCATTGATCAATGCAAAGAACATCAGGAGTGTGATAAACAACTCTATAGAACTTATCAATGAAGCGAGCAGGACTCTGGAGATAGAGACGACGTGGGAACTCTATGGATACCTAGGCAGCTCAATAGCAAGAAAAGTGAGGGAGGGATGCCGCGTTGAACTTCTCTTCTTCGGTGCGGATATCCATGAATCTGATCTTGAGAATGAATTCATGGATCTGGATATAGACATAAAATATGTTGCACCTGGCCAGTTCTACACCGTAATATCGGATGAGAAGAACTCTGTTTTCATGCCGAGAAGCGTCGCGATGAACATGGAGATCGAAAGGTATGGATACGTTATAAGGGACAAGGACATGTCATGGTTCATCACGCATAATTTCTTTGTGGGATGGTATCGCGGAGAGGAGATAAGGAGTCACCCTGTTAGGCCTTCATATACCTATTATTCCCAGAGGGTGCTTGTGAATGATCTGAAGAGGCTGTTCAGGAGTGGTAAAAGGATGAAAGGCGTGCTTGATGGAACGTTCAGATCAACCGGTGATCATTTCAGGTCGGAGGGAGAGGTGATAGGGATAGATTCTGACACGGAGATCATCAACTTCACGTTTAAAACAGAGAAAGGGCAGTATAAGGTGGGCGGCTATGATTCACAGATAGAGGACATAGTGATGAAGTCGTTCACGGTTATGTCCATAGAGGACGCGAAACGATGAATTCGGCATTCGGATCAGGGATACCTCCACTTGCTTGCTAACCTCGTTTATGCTGGAAGCGGGCCTTTAGAATTTGAACATGTACTCCCTTTCTCTGAACCTGAGATTCCTCAATTCTCCTGTTCCGATCAGGGTGTCAAGCGATCGTCTGTCTGAGGCGAGTCCGTCGCCAGATGCGTGTATTCCCAAAAGGCCTTCCACTATAGATTCAACGTATATTGCTGCTGACCAGGCTTGAAGATAGCAGCCCTGTGAATTGTTTGCGATCTCCGGGAAGGAGAATGGGGAGAAGGCACCGAAACTCGCATTCAGCTTCCTGAAGTATTCTGCTGCGTTCTCAACGTCCTTATATTTGGCTGCCGCTATGGCAAACATTCCCGTATTTATTGGCATGGAGTTTCCGTGTTCGTCTACCGTTATACCGTATTCCCCTGAAAGTCGTTTGAGCCCCCCCTCTTCAGATGTGAATTTTTTGTAAGTATCGGCATCAGATAATCCGGCATAGAATGGTACGATCGATGTCCAGAAACCCATATCCATGGGTACACCATCCGCAATCCTGTTTGCATATGTATTTCGTTCTGGTAGCCAGAATGAATCAAGCATATTCTTAATATCTTTTATCTTAGCATCGAGTTCGATATCGTCTGCGAACTCAGCTGCCGTTTCAGAGCCATTATCTCTGAATTCTTTGAGTTTGGAGAGCGATAATAAGGCGAAGGTTATCGTATCAATATCTATACCCTGTCCAGCATTGGCATCTTCCATTATGCCTCTTCCACGATATCCAGATTCAAGAAGATATCTGATCGATAGATACGACGTTTCTATGAGATGGGTCGAACCTGCAAGATTACCCGACCATTCCACATATCTTAGGACAGAATATGGGAAAAGTGCGGTTTCTTCAAGATCCCCCTCGTTGTAAACCTTTCCGCTGGTTATGATCTCATGCGGTATACGACCAGACCTGCTGAATCTGGCGAGTACGTTGAGGGAACCATAAGCCAGATCGAAGAAGCCAGCATCCATCATCCCATTCATTGAGAGCAGCGTGTCTATTCCGAAATACCATGGAAAATCAGGATGCCCACCGGTGATGCCGTATCCGATTCCAGGCACTATAAGCGAAAGTCTGATCATGTTTTCCTTGGCCATACAGAAATTTCTGGTTATATCTTCCTTGCTGGATCTGAGTTTAGAATATCTGTATATGTCAGCATATGAATTTATCTTAATGAAAGGTTTCTTTCCATGTACGGTATTACTGTATATTCTCAAAAGTGCATGTCTTCCTGTGCTGACGATCAATGTATTTCCGTTCAGCGTGAAGTCGTTCCGCGTGGACACTATGATGGAGCTTTCTGGAAACATGTGGCTATGCACAGACACTGATCGTTTTCTGACATAGATTGCTGTATAGTTGATACTGAACCAGATGGTCTCGGGGAGGAGATCTATGACAAGATCGCGATCGGATCCGTCGTGGTTTTCAAGTGCAATGATGAAATCATGATCCCTGTTGAATCCTAGGGTCAGTGTCGATCCTTCATAGAAGAATTTTGCCGATCCGCTCTCTATCACGGTTTTTGATGGCGCAGAGATACCATCTGGCCCCCTGAGGTGAATATTCTTCAGCAATCGGACAGGCGGATACCAAAGCCCATTCATCTCACCCTTCTTGTGATATCCCATACTGTCTGGTATGAGATCTAGGTAGCTGATGAAGTATCCATAGGGACATGATATGGTGAATGGCCGATGATCAGCCTTCTCGACTCTGATCAGGCCCTTCATCTGCTTGCACCCTCTGACGCAGTCTGCGTTATCTCTCTGAACGAGAATGAATCTCTTGTGAAAGTCATATCGAAGATCCTATCCCGCCATGGAATGTTGTATACTCTAACCCGATCCCAGTTATCGGGGAGCTGATGGCCTCCGCTGTATCTGGACGGATCGAACTCCATCGGATCCATGTTAAGCATGCCGCGCATGACGGACATTACGAACATGGATGATGACCAGCCCTGCGCAAACTGTCCAGTGGGGGTTGGAGACATGGCGTCGTAGGTCTCATTTATTCTACCTGGATCTGCGGCTGAAAATGCCAGATCCACGAACGATCTAAGTTGTTCGAATGCCAGATCAGGAGCGCCATTGTTGTATGCGGCCATGACGAACCATCCGGTCATCAGTGGCCAGACGGTACCTGTATGGTATCCGCCATCATACATGGGATCGTAGACGGACATTGATCTGATGCCCCATGGCGTCATGACGCCACGCGAAATGTCCAGTATCCTCTGCTTGACGGACTCATCCTTCATGAATATGCCTGGTACAAATTGCATGGCACTCCTTATTATATGCGATCCTTCGTCAACAAAATCCACAGACTGTGCATCTGAGAAGAAGGTGGACATGTATCTGTCTCTGGCCTTCACATACTCTGTACCGCCGAATTTTTTTCCATACAGCCTGAGTACCTCCAGCCAGAGTGCGTTCACATCAACCGTTTTACCATTTCTGATGTTGGCCCATGTCTCAGGCCATCCTATCAGCCCCCTCTTGAAATCGTTCTCCAGCAGGCCGTCATTATCCACATCGCATGTCTTGCAGAAGTCAAAAACTACTTTCGCGTCCTGCGATGAAAAGAACCTTCGGCTCCAGTTCTCAAGCGATGCGTTGACCATTAGCCAGAGCGGACTGCTGTCTATGGACATGTACATGGTGTTGAATCGAACATCACCTATGCTGTAGCCTTGATCGCCGCCATCTCCAAGCCCTATTTCGTGCGGAATCCTTCCATGATCGGAATATCTGAAGAGCGTGGACATGTGATTGGCCGTCAGATCCGATAGGCCAACCATATTCGCAGCTAGCGCCATCCAGAGGCCATCCCTGCCGAAGAACCATGAATACACCGGAAACCCTGCAAACCAACCGCTTCCCTTCTCGGTAATGGAATAGAACTCAAGGAGATCGTGCTTTGCCCAAAGGAAAAGTTTGTTGAATTTGGGATCCGGTGTTTCCAGCACAGCTATATCTGCAACTTGTTCATGGTACTTCAGCGTTTCATCCATATCCCCGCTGCCCTCACTATCTGTGTCTGATATGATTATCTCAGCCTCAGTTAGGTCATGAAACGATACAAACACGGTATCATCTGACGCCGTTATTTCGATGCGATCAGGAGAATTTATTGTGATCGATGTATGAGCGATATCGGACGAAACGGAAACTCGCTTATCATCAATGACAAAATCAAAGGTCTCCGCCGTCGATCTGGAAGGCCACGCTGCCGAGTGCCCTATCTGGAAGGAGAGCGATAGATTCTGTCTGTCGGAAGATAGCATCTGTATGTGCAGTGATCCGTCCGCCTCGGATATGTAATCTATCCTTTCCATCCCGCTATACTGCCTGTATATGTATCCGAGCCCTCTCACATATTTAGAAAAGACTGATGACAGCGGTTTCCCTTTCAGATACCCATCCATTGAAGCAATGTGGTTTAGACTCCCCTTCCAGTAACCTACCCTGGATCTGTGCATATCCGATCGAACTATGGTGCCGTTCAGATATGCTATGAAATGCGCCTTGGTTCCCTTGATCATGCTGTAATTATAGGACTGCAAGTATTCATGCGGCGTAAAGACCCAGTGTCGCATGTCCCTGTAGTTATCTTCATTATTCAGGCCTCTGGCCTCCTCAATCAGCTTCCTTGACCTTCCTGGAAGTACCATAGTCAACCTCCCTTATCAGCGAACCGCTCATGCGATCGAACAGATACACTCTGCCTGGCTTTACCTTTACGTGAAACATTTCACCGTTCTTCAGATCTCTAAGCTCCGAAGATACTTCATCCTTTGGAATAACGGCTCTGATGGGCGTCTCTCCTATCTTAGCATGGACCTCAACGTTGAGTCCAGAATTTATGGAATAATCGAAAATTGCGGACAATCCGTCCTTTTCAGACATACCCAGTATCTCAGGTCTGAGGCCAATATATGCCTTGCCGTCAGGGACTATCTCATCAATATCGATGTATCCCGCATTGGAGATGCCTATCCTTGTCCCCTCGTCTTTATGCTCAAGATCACATTCCAATATATTCATAGGTGGGTTTCCGATGAATCCTGCGACGAATACGTTTGCGGGATGATCATAGAGATCGTCAGGAGTGCCCATCTGCATGATCTTTCCCTGGTTCAGGACCAGTATTCTGTCCGCAAGGGCCATGGCCTCATCCTGATCGTGGCACACGTAGATGATCGTCTTCTTGACCTTCTCGTGAAACGAACGAAGTTCACCCAGCATCTCGCGGCGTAGTTTTGCATCGAGGTTGGACAGCGGTTCGTCCATCAAAAATACTGATGGGTCTCTGACCATCGCTCTGGCTATCCCAACCCTCTGCTGTTCACCGCCGGAGAGCTGCCTTGGATATTTGTCAAGATGCTGGCTTATGTGCAGGATCTCCGCAACTTCCTCCACCTTCTTCCTTATCTCTTCCTTTGGTACGTGCTTTATCTTCAGATTGAGGGATATATTATCGAATACCGTCATGTGTGGATAGAGCGCGAAGTTCTGAAAGACCATGGCTATGTTGCGATCCGAAGGATACAGATCCGTTACGTCGCTGTCATCGATGTATATTCGCCCAGAATCCACAGGTATCAGACCGGCTATGCTCCTCAGGAGAGTTGTTTTCCCGCTTCCGGACGATCCAAGGATGACGAAGAATTCGCCGTCATCCACCTTGAGATTGAAATTGCTCAATATCTCTTTATCCCCATATCTTACGCTTAGATTCTGAATTATGACGCTCATAAATTCACCTGTAATAATTCATGGATATGCCACTTATGAAGTACTTCTCGAATACGACGAATATGACTATAGTAGGTATCATGGTGAGAATGTTTACAGTCATCATCTGATTCCAGTATATCTGCGTTCCATTAGCACCCTTGAAAAAGTTGAGAACCAGAGGAAGCGTGAACATGTTGAGGCTGTGAACCTCCATGAGAGGCCACAGGAAATTGTTCCATGATCCTATGAACGAGAATATGGTTGCTGCCGCTATTGCCGGTTTTGCCATTGGCGCGCTCACCCTGAAGAATATCTGCCATGGCCTCATGCCGTCGATCTTCGCAGCCAGCTCCACCTCCTCCGGTATGGTGAGGAAATACTGCCTCATTATGAAGACATCCAGAGCAGAGGCAATCTGCGGAAGGATCAGACCCTGATACGTGCTGAGCCAGTTCAGGTCAAGCATGAACACGTAGGACGCAATGGATATAACTGGGAACGGTATCATCAGTGTAGCCAGGACTGCGTAAAAAAGATAATCCCTTCCAGGAAATCTGAGCCTCGCAAAGGCATATCCAGCAAGCATTCCCACGAATACGCTTCCAGCTACAACGCATATGGAAACGAAGACGCTGTTGAAATACCACAGTGGGAAGTCGCCAAATCCCCACACAGTTCTAAGATTTGTTATGAAATACGATATGCTCGTCTGGCTCAGCGGATCCATATTGGGCGGGAAATTGGCAAATATGCTGTTTCTGAACGCCTTTATCACTGTCCAGTAAAAGGGAACAAGGTAGACAATGGCAAGAATTATGGAAATGGCATATATAAGATAGGTCTTTGCGGTTTCACCAACGTTCATATTCCTTTTTCTTCGTTCGCTTCTGAACACATCACCACCTCCTCTCGGTTATGACTCTTCTCTGGGTGATCGTCAGCACGAGTATGATCACGAAAAGGACAAAGGATGCGGCAGCTGCAAGCCCTATGTCGCCTATGTAAACGAAGGTTCTGTTGTATATGTACATGAGCGGCACGTAGGTTGCCCTGGCAGGTCCGCCATCCGTTATAACGTATATCTGATCGAAGAGCTGCATCGCCCCGGTCAACCCAAGGATCACCACAAGTATGGTGGAAAATCTCATCAATGGGAAGTATATGTATCTGAACCTCCTGAGTCCTGACTTGAGGCCGTCTATCTTGGCCGCGTCCATGACCTCCTGCGGTATGGACTGCAGCCCTGCAGAGTATACGATCATGAAATAGGGTGCGGTTGTGAATATATTCATGGCCATTATGGCTGGAAATGCATATCTGGTGCTGAAGAGCCAGTTATGCGGAGGGATTCCAAAGAACGATAATATGTAGTTTACCAGCCCCGTGTTGGAGAATACCCATATGAATATGATCGACATTGATACCGGCGAGACGACGGCCGGAATGAAAACGATGGCTCTTGCGATTCTGCTTATTCTCGATGCCGTATTGAACAGCAGAGCATAACCGAAGGCCAAGAAGGTCTGAATCGTGACTACCACTGCGGTGTATATCAGAACATTTATCAATGCGATCAAAAAAGCTGGATCTCTTACTACATCAACGTAATTGTTGATACCAACAAAATATATGCTGTGGAAGAACGGATCATAATGAAACAGGCTTATGGCAAAAGAATATATCGCCGGGAAAAAGGTGAAGACCGTTATGAAGATCATGAGCGGGATCACGAATATGATCCCGGTCATCTCCTCCGGGTCCTTGCGTTTTTTCCTCTCTCCCACTTTTATGTTTTCCTTATTGTATATATTTGATTCCACAGACCTCACCGGGGTCAGAGTGTGGAAGTACCTTTAAGGTTTGTGTTCGTTTCATTTATGATCTCATCGTATGCCTGGTTCGGTGTGATCTTCCCTGCAAACAGATCGACTATTATGCTGTGTGCAGCGCTCTCAGTGGCCTGGAAATTGGTTGTGTTGTAGTTCCATCCGTATGCATGCGGGAACTGCTCTCCGGCAAAGCTCTGTATTGGGAAGTTCGTCTTGTACCAGCTGCTCTCGAGTATCGCGGTTCTTGAAGGCAGAGCGAGGCCCTTGGATACCCACTGCTTCTCTCCAGATGGTCCGGTGAAGAACATGACGAACTGCTCAGCAGCCCATGTCTGAGCGGGCGTCAGATGGCTGTTGACCGCAAGGCCCACGTTGAACATCATGGTTGCATTCTGGACATCGTAAGGCATGAAGGCGTATCCTATGGCCGAGGTATCGTTCTTGAAGTATGAACCGTTTGCAAGCAGCACAGGTACCGTCCATGTGCCGGTTACGACCATGCCGACCTTTCCTGACGCGAAGTCACCGCCGTTCCATCCGGCGCTCAGATTGGAGTTGAGGCCGGCCAGACCACTTGAGTAAAGACCATACCAGAAGTTGATAGCTGTCTTCAGGCCAGCGCTGTTGGGCGAAGCTCCGGTGCCTGTCTGGTTTATCCACTGCCCACCAGCTTCATGCATGAACGCCAATATCCTTGCGAACTGTGGCCCGACAACCATTGGATAGTACCCGGTTCCACCGTTGGATAGCTTGCTCTCGTTCTGCTTAAGCATGACCAGCGTGTGCTGTAAAGCTGTCCAGTTCCATGCACTGTAATTGGTGGGATACGGGACATGCTCCGCATTGAATATGTTCTTGTTAAACAGGACGAACAGTGGGCTCCAGTCCTTAGGCGCAGCGTAGAGCTGGTTGTGCTGCATGAATGTATCCAGTATCTGTGGGGCGAAGCCGGTCAGATTGTAGGTAGTGTTGGAGCTCAGTACGGGTGTGAGATTCAGCAGATAGCCTCCCTTGACGAATTCCGGCAGAACATCATTCTCCATATAGAACACTGCAGGCCCGGAATTGGATGCGAGTTCAGTCTCCAGTGTTCCATAATAATTGCTCGTTATTGGCACGAATTTGACGGAGATGTTAGAATGCATGGCATTGAATTCATTCACCATCTGTACATCGAATGTGTACTCCTCACCGCTAGAGACCCAGCCAGAAAAGACTATGGAAGTTTTTGCCGGTCCAGAAGTAAGATTATGATACTCTATGCCTCCAGCTATAGCAGCTACTGCGACCACAACAACAATGATTGCTATTATTGCTTTCTTATCCATTTTACAGTCTCCAACAGTTATATACTAACTGCTATTAGTATATCATAAATCACATACTTAAACCTTGTCAATTATATATATCAATCTAGATCATATATAACTAATCTTAAAATCGGATGCTCATGTTTGGAAAAGCAGGAATAAAATTAAGTTAGGTATTCCAATATATTATCATGCGTATTCTTGCAATTCAGCTCAGGATAGGATCGAGAGACCTCGATCTGGAAACATACCGGAACCATTTGGAGGATATTTTCAAGCGTTCTCAACCTGGCGATTTCCTGATCTTTCCTGAGGAAACGGGGCTGCCCATATCCCTGGGACATGTAATCGATAAGTTTGGAGTGAAAATAGACGAGAATGCCGATGCAGGAGAATTTCCTAAGTCATCCGATGCAGAAACATTCAGATCTATCTTTTTATCCGTCGGAGAAGAAACGAGGAATAGCTTTTTATCATTTTTCTCCGAAATGTCGAGAAAGTATCAGGTCTATGCTTTGGCCTGCGGTAATATTCCTGAGGAAACAGAAACACCGCGTATATACAACACGGCATATGTTTTCGATACGATGGGAAACGTTGTATTTAGGCAGAGACCGGTTTATGAAGCAGGAAGCTCCTAGGCTTCAGCCGAGAAGTAGCTCACCATGAAAGTCCGATCCGGCCATACAGCGAATATGAAGCCCAGCGATTAGAAGATCCTTCCAGGCTTTCAATGCCAGCTCATCTTCTTCATTCAATGGGCCATTCCAGATTTCAATTGCGTCTGCATTTTCATACGACTCTGATCCCCACATCCAAGAATCGCTCTTGAAGGGATGATTGATCGTTACAAACGCGCCTTCATCATGAGCTATCCTCGAGGCCTCGAAGAAGGTTTTGGGCTCCTTTAGAGTATATTTCTTGAAACACCCTACTTCCGGAGCTATGGGTCTGTATAGGCCTATCATATCCGCGTGTCTCTTGAAATTTTCCCATTCCTCGCCAGGTATCACATATTCCAGAAGATCTTCCGATGAGCTACTCCTAAGCTAAAGCATCGGAGCTTCCTTCCATCGAAGAGACCTCTGCCTGTACGGATATATTCCGTACAAGCCCGATGTTGCGATCTCCACAGGCGTAAGTTCGGACCGCACCAGCCCTACTTTTATAAGTCCAATCTTCCTTATATTTTTTGATGCGTTGTGATCCCTGTCTATAGTTAATCCGCATACATTGCAATGATATATGCGATCTGATAACTTCAGATCATGCTTTATGTTACCGCATGATGGACATATCTTAGATGATGGATCGAACCTTCCTATTTCGATCATGTTCTTTCCGTATTTATCGGACTTATAGAGAAGTTTCTGCTTGAAGGAATAGAAGGAAACATCGTTCAGACTCTTCGATATATGATGGTTCTGCATCATTCCATGTACGTTGAGGTCTTCGATGACTATGGTATTGTACCGCTTGGCTATCGCAGTCGATATTTTATCATCGAAGTCCTCACGCATGTTTCTCAGCTTCATGTACTCCTTCTGTAATTTAAGTATATGCTTCCTTCTATTCTTCGATCCATTTTCCTTTTTCGATAGCTGTTTTTGAAGACGCTTTATCCTTTTCTCTACCTTCTTTATGAATCCTGGATTCTCTATCGCTATACCATTCGATAAGGTTGCAAATTTCTCGATGCCTAGATCGATGCCAACGGAGTTATCTTCAGATAATGGTTTCTTCTCTGGTAGTTCTTCCTCATTTTCATATATAATAGAGCAGTAATAGTATCCTGAATCCTTTGTTATTATTATTTGATTGATGTCTTTGATTTCAGATAACTTTTCCTTAGATCCCATGAAGTATATGCCTTCAGAGAACTTTGGGAAATAGATCCTGTTTCCTTGAATTTTGATGTGCTGTGGTACTGCGAAGTATTCGTTCCTTCCCTTGATCCTGAACTTAGGATGTTCTGCGTTCTTATGAAAGAAGTTCCTGAATGCATTATCAAGAAAGCGTAATGACATCTGTAAAGATTGTGAGTTTATTTCATACAGCCATGGTTTTTCCTTCTTGAGTTCGATGAGCATGTTCGCTGTGTCGAAATAGTTCAGAGAAGATTTTTCATTATTTTTATGCGTTATGTAATACTCGTCCCTCTTCGCTAAGAAATGATTGTACACGAATCTGCAGCTGCCAAAGTGTTTCTCCAATAATATTTTCGGTCCTTCGTTTGGATATAGCTTCACTCTGGCAGCTGTTATCACTATCTATAGATACGGTAAATTGCTTACAAATATTTCCATTGAGGGAAGTCCGTGCATCTCCTGTCCGAAGAAAGAGTTTTACTGCTTTCCTCTAACTCCTAACCCCTCTATAACTCTTGGACTGTATTGTGATCCGTTATATCAACTATGTCTATACCATCCCTCATTGCCAGATGTACAATCTGTCTCGGCGTCAGCATTGCCTTCTTCATTACCAGTCTTTCCAATGGCCATAGGAAAGGATGAAATGCTCCTTCCCCGCTAAGAGGATTGATGGAAAATTTGGAATGCACATGCATCTGTACATAGGTCAATGCTGACGCATTCGGTTCTTTCATTTCTTTCCCGCAAAATGCATGGCCACCAAGACATGAGATAGTGCTCCATATTTCAGATAATCCTCATCCACGGTGAATCTTGGGCTGTGATTCGGGTAAATTATACCCTTCTTCTCGTTCCTTGTTCCAAGGAAGTAATAGGTGCCAGGCGCCTTCTGCAGGAATCTTGAAACATCCTCGCCTCCCATGAGCGGTTCCGTTTCTATGACCTTCATTCCCTTTATACTTTCAAGGACGCTCCTGACCTCTTCTGTTATCTTCGGATCGTTATAAGTCACCGGATAGGCATTTTCTATAAATTCTGTTTCGGCTCTGGCACCGAATGCTTCTGCCACGCCAGCGGCAGTATCTCCTATCTTCTTCTTTATGAAGGCGCGAAGATCCTCATCAAGAGTGCGCAGAGTACCGAGCATCTCCAGATTATCCGGTATGATGTTGTCCTTTGTTCCTGAATGGACTGAACAGACCGATATCGTGACTGGTTTTCTCTGGTCTATGAATCTGGATCTTACGCCGTAGAGTGCATTGATTATGTTGGATCCGATGTAAATTGGGTCGATCGCGTCTGCAGGCGCGGATCCATGGCCACCCTTTCCGTGCACAGTTATTTTGAATCCATCTGGTGCTGCCATTATTGCACCGCCCCTGATGGCAAAGGTACCCGCTGGAAAATCTCCTAGGACATGAAGACCGAACACATGATCGACATGCGGGTTTTCAAGTGCTCCGTCCTCTATCATGGGCAGCGCTCCACCTCTCCCACCGTCCTCTTCGGCCGGCTGGAACAGGAATTTTATGTTTCCATCAAGTTCGTCCCTGTGCTTGGAAAGAATATAGGCAGCGGCCAGCAGCATTGCTGTATGAGAATCATGGCCGCAGGCATGCATGACCCCCTTATTCTTGGAGGCAAATGGAAGGCCGGTCTGTTCTTCTACAGGCAGGGCGTCCATATCAGCTCTGAGCCCTATTGTTATTCGACCCGTCTTTCCTCTTATGAGACCAACAACGCCGGTACCTCCAACATGTTCCCTGACCTCCACTCCAAAGGATCTAAGTTTGTCAGCAACGTATTTGGCCGTATTGATCTCCTGATATGATAGTTCTGGATTTTCGTGCAGATAGCGTCTCATCTTTATGAGTTCTTCATTGTATTCTTCCAGCTCCTTTCTGAGAACTTCTGTATTCATAGATGTATTATACATACGGAGTTTTTAAATTATTTGAATGTCCATCTTACGTTATGTCAACCTGTAAAGTCAGCAATATAAGAAGATGGCACAGTGATATGCTGTAATGCATAGGCTCATCTAGATTTTTCATAATCATAAATGTGAGTCTATGTCATTTTGAATATTTATGAAGAGATAATGTTTTATTCATGATAGTTATTCTTATCTATGGCAAATGAAATGGCATCATCCAGGGCATCTCTGGAGCAGGAAGTGTATCTGCGGTCATTGACGGGAAGGCTCGTGGGGATCTATGAGTTTCAGGGATTCAAGAAGGTTGCGATAATAAGCTATCCAGACAGAATCTGCGAATCGATATCAACCGCTGCGGCAGTAGCCTTCTTCGACAAATATGGATATGAGGAAGGCAAGATCTCAATCTTTGACTATGGCGATGATATAGAGAAGACTGCTAAGGAGATCATAGAAAAGGGATTTGACGCGGTTTATACCGCATTCGGCGGTGAGCAGAAGATGAGCGATGTTAGCAGCATGTTCAACAAAACTATTGCTGCCTTAAAATCCGCTGGATACAAGAAGGCGCTGCTCATTCATGTGCGTGCTTGGCTTGCAACGAAACAGCTGTCGACGCTGATATCGGACAGAGCAATGAAGGAATACCTGAAGTCTCTTTCCGAGATAAGGCTATTCACAGCGGATCCTGCCGGCAGAAAATTCTTCTTCCATAGGGTCAGGATAAACGAAGATGGCTCCATAAAATTGGAAAAATATGCAGAGGAAGAGATAACACAGGAGCATGCAAATCTTCTAAAGATCTCGTTGCCGCCGCCGGAATAAATTAATATTGATTGAAAAAATTTTTTGATATTATCTTTCAAGCTTCGGACGCATAAGGCGATGCATCCTGCATATACATTGCAATCTTGTCCGGGTGTATTTTCATCTCCACGAATGTCATAACCGCTGAAATGGGTATCCAGGCTATGCCAACATAGGCAGCGATATTGAACGGATAAGAGGGCGGCGCGGGATACATCGTGAAGAACATGACAGCAATCAGCACACCAATGGCTATCGCCGGAAATATAAGGTGCTGGAACAGGTGAAAATCGTTCATCTTCTTGGCATAGAATGGAAGCCCTATGGACGCCACTATATGCTCTGTATATGCTGAATAGCCGTTGGCGAACAACATTACAAGGCCTCCAGTGACAGGCCCAAAGAGCGCACCGAAAATTATTGCAAGGAGAAGCGATAAGCCAAATACGAACATGGCTGAAACCGACGGAGATCCGTATTTGCTGTGTATCCTTGACATGGATTTGGGCAGAAAGAGGAGTCCGGACTTCGCGAAGCTGTAATATATCCTTGAGTTTGCATTGCTTACTGATACGTTGTATCCCATGAAGCTGTTAATGGTTACGACTATGAGCAGTATATAGAGGATGTAACTTTCCTTTTTGAACAGCATTATCCCAGGATCTGGAGCGGATGCGAATTTTGCCATGTTTGCAGGTCCATATCCGATTGTGAACGCATATGAAACAAGTATGAGCGTTATGCCCGCTACTATGACAGTCGAAATTAGGGCTTTCCTGACAGCAACATGTGAATTTTTCGTTTCCTCAGCAAGGGACGTTATAGAGAGCGTAGTTCCGAAGAATAGAACGACGGAATATATCATCGAATAGAACAATTGTGATAGGCCTCCGGGAAGATACTTGGTCGTGAAAACTGCCAAGGTGTTCGCATGACCGGCAGATATTATGATAGCTATAGATCCCGCTATCAGCACGGATATCTCTATTAAGCCACCGAGAATCTGATAATCCGTTGCTACCTTGATGCCGAAGTACGTAAACAGAAACGCGATCAGGGCAGCGACAATTGAAATGCTAATCCATACCCATGCACCGCTAAGCGATGGATTGATAAGACTGATGAAGGAAGCAAGGCCGAGAAATCCAAAGCTGGCATATCCAAGTATTGAATAGAAGAACATGTTCCAAGCCTGAAACACACCAGCAGTCTTTCCAAGAGATTTATACGTAAAGGTAAAATAGGATCCTGCGGATGATATGTACTTCGAGAACTGATATCCTGTGTTCATTATGAAGAGGTAGAAGACAATGCCAAGAAGGATCGAGAGCGGCGTTGCGCCAAGAGCAAATAAAGCAACACCAGTAAGCAAATATGCGGCATCTGCGGCGATCGATAGAGTCCCCATGGCCTGCCATATCAGTCTGAACTCGCCTATTACATTCTTTTTTAGAGTCGTTTTCGGATTGTCAGATATTTGCATGCGAGTGAAACAATTATTTTATTAATTAAGATTTTCATCATTTATTGCAGATTAATATGCAAATATTTGATATCTTGCCATTTAACATAATATTATATGAATAAACATCAGAAATGAGTCTTGAATTCCATAAGGTTTCAATATTAAAAAAATCATTTATGATGCACGGATATGCCCGAACATTGATCGGGTGGATAAAGGTCAATTGAAGATGGCTGGAGATTATCCATATCAACTAACATTTTCCATTTTGGGATTTTTCTGCATTATTGATCATGGCCAAATCGATATTATCAAAGATTCCAAGCGATCCTATAGATGGTAATGATGAAGCTTTTCTTCCTTTTTGTGTAATGATGGGAATAAATTTTTCGGAACAGATGACGTTATAGATTGATTTATCTGAGCAAACATTGTTTTGAAATATATTTAAAAGGTTAGGAAAGGAGTTTAAATAATTCTGATTTCATATTCATGAGGATGGTGATCTGATGCATAATAATTCGGAGAATGAGAATCAACTGAGCAAGGGAAGCATAGGTTTACTTGGGCTAGTGATGATATCTATGGCCGGCGTCTTGGCTATTATAGGCCCAATGGAGGTATCATCGTTCATTGGCAGTGCTGGACCTGCCGCCATGTGGCCGGTTATTCTTGGTTTCATCCTGTTCTTAATTGTCTCATTGCCCATTCTCGAATATACGAAGATTGTTGGATTTGCGGGAGGATATTATGGCCTTTCTGAGCTCGGCTTTGGAAGGGCCGTCGGAAAGTTCACGTCTCTTTCAAATTACGTTTTCTATATATTTTGGCAGACGACGAATTTCTTTGCTATGTCTGCGATCATTGTTGATACGGTGGATGAGTTATATAACTACATGATCCCGATATGGGGCTGGCTTCTCATAGGGATACTGGTCTTGGTGCTAACCAATCTGATGAGCTCTCTTCATCCAAAATTATTGAGCCGGATACTTATATATATAACAGTGGGGACCACGATACTTGTCGTGATCTTTATAGCGTATGTGATCGCAAAATCACCCTATAACAGCCCATATTATCTGAATCCAGCCAACAGCTATTCAGGCTTCACTGGAATTGCAACAGGTACGGCGATATACGGCTTCTTCCTCTACGTAGGATATGGTTCTACACTCTTCTATACGGAGGAGGCTAAGAACGGCAGAAAGGATGCATGGAGGGCAATATACATAGGGCTGGGCTTATCTGCTATAGTCATAGCACTTTCAGCTTACTCTATAGTTGCCGCGGTGCCCAAATCGGATCTGTCGACCGTAGCCAGTTCAGCTCTGCCAGAGATTGTTGCATGGATCTATTATTTTCCGAAATGGGTTCTTCTGGCATTGAGCATTGTGGTCGTCGCTATCTCCATGCTTTCATTTGGCGCTGGAGGTGGAGCACAGAGCAGGCTCATGTGGGCAATGGCAAGGGATAGATTCATCTCAAGCAAATGGCTTCTCAAGCTGAGCAAGAAGAATAAAACGCCGGTTAACGCAGTCTTACTGCAGTTCATAACGGTACTGGTGGTGGCATTCATCGTGGCAGGTATAATGGTGGCAGTATATGGTTATAACATAAATACAGTGACAACGGCGTGGTTTGCTGCTGGCGCCGGTGGTACGATAATTTGGTACTTCCATCACTTCATCCCGGAGTTTGGCCTATTCCCATATATAAGCAGGAACAAGGGTATAAAATATTCCAAATTCAGAAAATGGATCGTTGGATTGATAGTTCCTATCGGAGGTACCGCTTTATTCATATACACTTTCTATCTCGGTATAATATCGGACTTGCTGGAACCATACTTCGCCTTTCTGCTTGCGGCAGTTTTTGCACTATTTGGAATACTGGTCTATGTACTGTATAAAGCCATGAAGGGTAACATTGGTGAGAGTACTGTTACGTATATGGCTGCGGAATCCGAAAAAATACCGATAGCGGACGACAGATGATCCATTTTCAAGATCGCGATTGCCAATTTGATAATTTTTTTTAAATTTTTCCGCTTAGTCATGCATAATATTTTTATGTTAAAGTGTCTGAAATCAGGGTGGCTTAGTCAGTTTCAATATTTCAATGTAATCCGGCAGCGCTGTAACATCAAGATCCATAATGGCCCGATCCGTCTGAGAGACGATGCTGTCCCTTAGATTGGTATCGAACTGAATCTTCATATTGTTTAGGAACATGATGATGCCTCCCACCGCAACGTGATATCCATAGAAGAGTCTCAATGTTTGGTTTTCAATCAATCTCTTTACAGTATCTGTCAATATTCTACCTGCCATCACCGTTCCACCTACCAATGCCACATCTACCTGATGATCGAAGAATTCAGTCATTCTCTTCAGGATCCTTGCATCATATTCTCCAGCCTCATCCAGAATTTTCTTTGCTATAGCATCCCCTTTATACGCCAGCATAGAGATCCTTGGGGCCATCAAAGCAACCTTTCTTTTTGGATGATCCCCTTCGAGATCGTTTATGGCCTGAATGAAATCATTTCCAAAATGTTGTTCAACAGCTCTGATCAATGAGTCGCCAGCTATGAGACCATCGTACTGCTCTTCACTCAGAGTTATGGCCCTTTTAGCAATCCAGGAAGCAGATCCCTCGTCACCTGCGAACCATCCCCAACCGCCGATCCGATTCAAATGATTCTCTTTCTGATATATTCCTATGCTTCCCGTACCTGGAGCAAATATGAGACCATCGTGAAATAGATTTGCCATCCTATAGGCAAATACCCCGTCGTTTTCAATGTAGAAAATACGATTGCCTGCGACAGTTTTTGCCAATCCACGGCCAATGTCATTTGCCTTCGGAGAGTCCCCGTATCCTGCTATTCCCAATACGAGGTCATAATCATCGGTTCTCCTCAGAGAAGTTGCCATATCTATAGCCTTTCTAATGTTATTAGCCGCAGTTTCTATAGAAACTGAAAAATAATTGGACGGCCCAGCAATTCCGACTCCAAGAACCTCCTCCGCTTCTGTATCATAATATATGGCAAAAGTCTTTGTTGCACCGCCATCTACCGAAACGACCTTCATTTTACCACCTTGGTGAGTTTCTTTGGATGATCAGGATCTATATTGCGTGCGATTGCGGATCTAAGGGCCAGAATTTGCAGGGGAATTATATCAGCTATGGCCCGCAATAGAGGATCGTCTAGACCGCTGATGAGATCAGATCCAACGGTATCCACCAACAGAAATTTGGAAGTATATGTTCTGATCTTATCAGAAGGCACATCGCTAATGCACACCACCAAAGTCTGATCATCTAAGGTCTCTATGTATCCATGTTGGTATTCTCTGAAAGGAAAGCCCTCTGCATCTATTCCTGCCGTCTCTCGAAGCTTAAGCGCACCCTCCATCGCAGAAACATTGAATATTCCGGATCCAAGAAATATCGCCTTCTTGAAAGAAAAATCCATACTTATAGAAGCAGATTTTGCAATCAATTCATCTATGGATGCGGAGAGACCGGCGATGTTTATATCAAGCCCTGAAATCAAGGAATAGATGGCTGAGGAAGCGATTAGGGATCCAGTAAAGCTCTTTGTGGCCGTTATGGCTATTTCCTCCCCAACGTTGTAGCTGAGATTATGGTCTGACATATGGGCCAGCGTATTCGTTTCACCGTTTGTGATGGAGACAAGTTTGAAATTTCTATTCTTGGCAGCTTTAGCGGATGCTATGACATCTGAACTTTCTCCAGACTGACTGAAGGCAATAACGAGACCATCTCTGTATTCAGAACTTTCGAGCATATCATTGAATAGCGAAGACTGCATCGGCCTGTTGAATATTGACAGGCGGTCCAGAATAAACGATAAGAAGAGAGCGGAATGATAGCTGCTTCCGCTTCCGATTATGAATATGTCTCTATCGTCGTAGAATAGATCCTTGATCCTTTCACCATGGTTAATTATCCTATCAAAAGATCTTTTAACAGTGAGAGGCTGTTCCTTTATCTCCGCTTCTAAATGATACATGATCCTGTCATATGGTAGAGTTATTTAAATAAAACTGGTGTTTCATTGCATCCGCAGCATATGGGGCATTGCTTATGAAATTGAATGAGAGATATTTTCCTGCATTTTGATTATGCTTCACTCATGAGCTATTGGATATGGAGGTAGTCCATGAAAAGCCGAAGCAGGTCTTAAAAAGTATGAGGAAAACAGCCCTGAAAAATTATGGATCAAGGAAGGTCTGAGATAAGCCCTACTTACTATGAATAATGTTATTATTTTGTATTCCCATAATGACACTGGTATCAACATGAGGCTGTCAAATAAGAATGCGATAATAACTGGTGGTGCCGGATCTATAGGATCAGCTGTCGCTGAACGTTTTCTGGAAGAGGGGGCCAATGTGCTCATAGTGGATCTGGATCAAAGATCCATCAATTCCACAGTAAATCGTCTAAAAAACAAAGGTGGAAGGATTGATGGATTCAGTGCTGATGTTTCAAAAGCCAGCAGCGTCAAAGAAATGCTTGATCATGCTATGAAATTTTTCGAAAAAGGGAGGATAGATATTCTAGCAAACATAGCAGGTATTGGTCCGTTCTCTAAGTTCACAGAAATCAAAGAATCAGACTGGGATAGGACAATCGACGTGAATCTGAAGGGAACGTTTCTCACCTCACAGGAAATATCCAAGGTAATGATAAAACAGGGAGGTGGCGTGATAATAAATATGTCTTCGACGAATGGTATTCTGGCGGAAGAGGGCCTTGCGGCTTATAATGCTTCCAAGGCAGGTGTGATCCTCTTATCGAAGACAATGGCGCTTGAACTCGCAAAGTATAACATCAGGGTAAATTCCGTATGCCCTGGATTTATAAGGACAAAGCTTCAGGATGAGGCCGGTCTGCCCAAGGATATGATCGATAACTACATCAAAAAGATACCTCTGGGAAGATTTGGAACGCCCATGGATGTTGCAAACCTTTTCTTGTTTCTTGCATCAGATGAATCAGCCTTCATAACGGGTACAGAGATAGTTATCGATGGCGGACAGATATGTCAGGAGTGAAGACATGAACGCCGCCGAATTAATATTTTTCCTTATTTGGGGGTTCTGGGGATTAAAAGCTTAAGCATAATATTTTTATCCGTCGAGATCATTGTTTTCTATGTCACAGAAAAAAGTGATCGATGTATCCGACCTTCCTAAAGGTGGCCCGTATTCTCATGCTGTTGTCTCAGGAAATCTGGTCTTTGTTTCCGGTCAGACCGGTCAGGTTCCAGATAAAAAGACTGGTTTTTCAGATCAATTCAACATTGCAATGGAGAAGATACGGAAGATTCTTCAGCAGGCTGGATCATCGCTGGATAACATATTGAAGACCACGGTGTACATTGCAGATGCCAGATATTTCAAGGAATTGAACGATCTGTACGGTAAATTTTTCAAATCTTCGCCACCAGCGCGGACAACGATAGTCTCTGGCTTTGTGGCTGATGATGTCTTGGTGGAGATCGACGTCATCGCTTCGATATAGGTGAGTCGATGGACTACCTTAAGGCACTCAACCTCCCCTTTGATACGCCATTCATGGTAGTTGATATAGAATGGACCAGAAAAAACATAAGGAAGATGCAGGATGTTGCCGATAGAAATGGTAAGAAGCTGCGGCCACACTCCAAGACTCATAAGATACCAGAACTTTCTAAGATGGAAATTGAGGCCGGTGCTGTCGGTGTGTGTGTGCAGAAGACGGCAGAAGCCGAGATCATGTTCTATGGCGGAGTAAAGAATATTCTGCTCAGCAATGAAACCTTCGGAAGCAAGTTTCTACGGCTTGGAAAATTGGCCTCCATGGGTTGTGATATTACCGTGGCTGTTGATAATGTCCCAGCGCTGGATCAATTCTCTGAGGTATGCAAGCAGCTGGGAATACATGGGAATGTATTGATCGATGTGAATATAGGTATGAATCGCTGTGGCGTAGAGCCTGAAAGAGTTGATTCCCTGATTGAAGGAATTAAGAGTCATGTCAATTTGAACCTTGCTGGCATAATGGCCTATGACGGTCACGTAAATGATCCTGATGTTAGGAAGCGTGAAGAGGAGGTAAGGGCAGAGGAATCCATCATAGAGCCGATTATAAGAAAAATCAGACCGTACTGTTCAGATGATCCTGTTGTTTCGGTTGGTGGAACGCCAACGGCTGAGATCTGGGCAAAATCCTCTCTGGCCACGGAACTGCAGCCGGGAACATACGTGTACTATGATGTACACTGTATGAGACAGAATCTCTGCACCATAGATGAGATATCCATGGGCGTGGTTTCTATGTGTACCAGTGAGAGTCAGGGTGATCGTATTGTTCTGGATGCTGGATACAAGTCCGTGGCGATTGATCAGGGTGTTTATCCAATGGTGATGGATGCGTATGGAAACGAATACAAAGTTCTATCGATGTCGGAGGAGCATACTGTGCTAAAAGCAAAGGATAACTCTTCGCATCTTGGGCAGAGATTTCTTTTGCTTCCTTACCATGCATGCACCACGACGGATCTCTGGGATTCGGCCTACGTATTCGATGGGAATAACCAACCATACAGTTTGCCAATCCGTGGAAGAGGAAAGAGAGAATAACCTTGCAAAGAAGCTGGGAAGTTTAGTTATGTGTGTCCAAGGACATAGGCGCTATGAACCAAAGAGTATTTGAAAGAACCGTGGCCGCGACAGGAACACCATAAGCGTTTGTTCTTCTGATTTTCGAGAACTTTCCCTGCAATCTGCAAAACTCCGATCTTCGCCGAAGGGAAGACTTGAACAATCGGCTAAAGAATAACCCACCAAATGTATCCATGTAGAATAATAGCATCATCGGAGCACAGATAGACGCGAGAAAAAATGAGAAATTTATTATTTAAATTAAATATCTATCATTGGGAACATGGCCAGCTTATTCAGCTATCTCCTCTCTCAGCTGTGCATTCACTATTTCCTTCACATTCTTCGGATATCTCATGGCAACAGTGATTATCAGTGCGATCAGTGCAGGAATAACGGCTGCATAGAGAAATGCCGTCCTGAATGCTATCCTGGTCAGAAGGTATGAAAGCAGAAGAGGCCCTATGATCCCGCCTATGTTGAATGTCATCAGTACGGCACCGCTGACTGATCCCACGACCTGGTCCCTGACCATATCCTGTCCAGCTGCAGGGCTGAGAATTGAGAATATACTCCATCCTGTACCGAAGGCTATGGTGAGTATCAGGTAAAGGAGAATACTACGATGAAGCAGCACCATCAGCAGCGAGGAGAGGAATATCAACGTTATTGCAAGGACGAGTATGTATTTTCTCCCGATCCTGTCGCTTGCCATTCCGGCTGGAATACCGAAGATGATGCCGCCGACGCCCAGAACGGAGACTATAACGGCCGTCGAACCGTAGGTGAAGCCGACGACCTTCTCCAGAAAATAGGAGAAGTATCCAAGCACGTTGAGTAGGGTGAAGCCGAAAAAGAACATAGCCAGCATTGGAAAGATCGAATATCCATTCACCATCTCTCTTAACGGGTTCTTGGGTTTCTTCTCCATTTTGAATATGTTTGGAATGAACGCATAGAATATTGCTGAGATGACGAAGCCGATTATTCCCGATATGAGGAACGGCATCCTATAGGAATGGTGAAACGGAAGGAATATATATGGCGCCATCACGAGTCCAAGGCCAGCCATGACGCCCCAGACCATAACACCGGTGCCTCTTGATTCTGGATTGGCATCGCCCAGAAATGCAACCGATGCAGACTGAAACATTCCCACGCCAAATCCGACGAGCACTCTTGAAATGATCAGCTCGACGGCATTGACCGAATATCCGGTCGCAATTGTGAACACCGAAAAAAAAAGAACGGACGCAACCACTATGGCCTTCGGTGAGAATTTGTCGAAGAGAAAACCTCCCACAAGACTGAACACAGCTATGCCGGCTGCATATCCACTGATCAGTATTCCTAGATAATAGGAGGGGAGCCGGACATTGGAAATTATGGTCGCAGAGGCGAACGTATATGCAGATCCATCAAAATCGGCTGCAAGTGCAGGCAGCGCGCCGATCACGAAAACGGTGATCAGGCCAATCACGCTACTTGTTGCCAGTTTTCTTGTTGTCTCCATACCTGTCAAATATATTCATGGTGATAAAACTTTCGTCTCACGAAACCACAGAATGAAGCCAATTTTCTTATATGATATGATAATTCATTGCTATGGATCCGATGCAGGCATATAAAGTAAGGTTTGCGAACGATATATTTATAGATGGCGACTGGGTATATTTTACGGAGAAGTACATCAGGAATGATGAATATCATTCTATTATAAAGCGGATGGACCGATCTGGAAATATTGTGCAGGTTACGTTCGGTGAAAATGAGCGCTATCCCAAGATATACGGCAATTCGCTCTTCTACATCAAATACACAAAGGAAAAGGAATCTCTGATGCGTGTTGATAATCTATCAGAGGCTAAGGAGATCGCCTCATTTGCGAAGATCTCGGACTACGTCCTGATAGGGAAGGATATCTATGTCATAGCGCAGGAGCCCACGGATAATACATTGCCATTTGAGGCCCATGATATAAAATATAGATTCAATGCGCGTGGCCTTCTCCGTTCCTATAATGCCCTTTACAGGATAAGGGAGAAGCCGGAGAAGATCTATTCCGGAAATTTCGATGTCACAGGTATAAGATCAAACGGAGGCAGGATAGTCATATCCACAACCGAAAATTCGAACGATTATGGTCTCACCGATCTTTTTGAAATCGATGCAGAGGGAAAGAAGCTTAAGAGGATAACGAAGGATTCTGCTGATATAAATGATTTCGCTATATCTGATTCTGGCAGAATAGCCTTTTCTGGTTACTACGGACTGGATGTGGGCAGGGTCTCAAACATAGTATTCCCTGAGGAGGATCTAGAGATATCAGTTGGAAAGGATGCATACAACTCAGTCATAGGAGATTCCTTTGGTGGCTCGCATTACAGGATTCTATTCTACGGCAATAAAATATATGCCATTGGGCAGGATCGATCGTCTTCTTTCGTCTATGAAGTCGGCGACGAAGTCAGGAGGATCACGCCTGAGGAACGCAACATAGTGGACTTCGACTTCAGAGGTTCGCTCGCCTACATCTATTCTGATATGGTGCATCCATCGGTGGTCAGTTTCGATTCTGAGTACGACCTGAATCCAGACATCAGAGGTATAAAGGCGCAGTCGTTTGATATGGATGGCGGCGAATGCTTTGCCATGGTAGCATCAAAGGATGCTCCGTCCATACTCTTCATACATGGTGGTCCGCACACTGCTTACGGACACACGTATTTCATAGAGTTTCAGTATTTCTTTTCCAACGGATACAACATACTGTTCTGCAATCCTCCCGGAAGCACAGGATACGGGCAGGAATATGAGAAAGCCTGCATAGGCGACTGGGGTGGAAAGGATCTTCAGTACATAGAGAAGTTCGTAAAGGAATGCAGGATCAAATATGGGCTCACAGGAAAGATCGGGGTGACCGGCGGTTCCTACGGAGGATATATGACCAACTGGATCGTGACGCAGACGAACGAATTTGCTTGCGCAATATCTGAAAGATCCATATCCAACCTATTCAGCATGATAGGCACAAGCGATATCGGCTTCTGGTTCAACACGCTTGAACTGGACTTGAAGGATCCGTACTCCAGTGAGGGCATGCAGAAATTGATGGAATTTTCACCCATAAACTACGTGAAGAAGGTTAAGACACCGACAATGCTCATAACCGGAGAGGAGGACTACAGATGCCCAATAGAACAAGCAGAACAGTTCTACGTTGCACTTAAGCTCAACAATGTGGATGCCTCTCTGGTCCGATATCCTGGCGATAATCATGAACATGCCAGATCAGGTGTTCCAAAAAACATGCTGGACAGGCTGAAGAGAAAGACCGAGTGGTTCGATAGGTATCTGAAGAAGGAAAACTGATGATTGATTTCATCTACCTGTTAGGTTCGGTCATACTTCTCGCTTCGCTGCATATGGTGGCTCCAGATCACTGGTTGCCACTGGCAGCTCTTTCCATAAAAAGGAAATTGAAAGCTTCCAGCGCCGCATTCATAGCCTCTGTTCTGGGTTTTGCGCACTCATTGCTCTCTCTCGCTCTTTCGCTGGCTATAATATTCCTTGGTATGTACTTTTTTGGGTTCGTCTCATTTAAGATAATTGCCATCGTCATAATAGGCATCGTGTGTTTTTACATTTTCATGAACACGATCATGGAATCGAGGAGATCAACGAAAGTCGAGGAAACCGCGCTGACGGTTAGCGTCCTACCCGATCCAGCGGTTCTACCCTTCGTCGTGGCAGCCGGCATATACGGCGATTACGGTATATTTTACATATCATTCGCCTTTGTGGGGGCGAGCGTGATAGCCCTTGCATTGATATCTTATGCAGCCAACAAGGGGCTTCTATCAGGGCTTAAGAACCTAAATCCTGTAACCGTAGACAGGATCGTGATAGTCATACTCATCATCACGGCCGTCTACATCTATATCTTCGGCTGATCTGCCTTCGTCAGAGCTATTATCAACCTTTCCTTTCTCAGTACCATCTTCTCAGGATCGAAGCGAATTCTCCTCAACTGATCCGATGTAAGACCATTCAGAAACGAGAGGCACTTCTTCCCAGCTTCAGAATCCTTCGGTACGGGATAAAGCCATTTTTCGAAGGTCAGTTCCTCAATGGTCGTATTCATAGATAAGATCTTGAGGCCATGAAGTTCAGCCAATTTGCGATATTCGCTTATCTTGAGAGCACCGACATGCGTTGGATCCCTGATTCTCTCCAGCATGTTGAAGTTGTCTTCGTCATCGTCTTCTGGTGAGACCATATCTGCTATCGCTATGGTCCCATTTTCGGCAATTAATTTCGAAGCTTTGTTAAAGAAGGCGCTTTTGTCGTTGAAATGATGAAGAGCCCTCCGTATTGTGATGGCATCGAATTTGATATCGGTCTCATAGGATTCAAACTGTGTCTTGATGAACTCCACGTTCTTTATGCCACGATCCTTCATGAGATCCCGTGCCTTATTTATCATATTTTCCGTTTCATCTATGGCAATCACGCGCCTGCATTTTTGTGATAATGCGGCTGCTGTGAAGCCAGTACCGGTAGCGACGTCTAGACAGTTATTCAGACCATCCGGTATGATCGACATGAGCAGATCAAGATCCGCACCCTTAGCATGAGAAACGCTTTTTGC
Source organism: Thermoplasma sp. Kam2015 (assembly GCF_003205235.1). NCBI lineage: Archaea > Methanobacteriati > Thermoplasmatota > Thermoplasmata > Thermoplasmatales > Thermoplasmataceae > Thermoplasma > Thermoplasma sp. Kam2015. The sequence continues at coordinate 70,870 of NZ_QJSM01000020.1, forward strand.
ATAACCTTCAGCATATTTATCGAAAAATGGATTATCTGACATCGTTGTTCATGCGCCCGTTGATGATAAAATTTTAGTTCAGCTTATGGCAGCACTGCGACCAAGAACGCAGGGATATAGCCTTTCTGGATATGCTAAGTAGATCAATGGGTGTGCACGTTCTTCGGATAACCGGCTGAAGCATTCGGCCACGCTCCATGAGCCTCACTATACCAATAGGTCAAGTGAGCGATAATCTGAAACTTCACTCATGGGTGGAGTGGAGACCAGCAACAAGCTCCGAAGCCTTAGTGAGGAGTAGCTGACTCTTCCATTTATCAAGCTTTATCTAAATATCGTTTCTATCTGGCGTAAACTTAATTCAACCGTAACGATCATCATTGAGTGATAGACTTTGACAGGCTGTATACTTTCGCATACAGCCTTGTGATGCATTATCTCCTTGCGTTCAAGTACATTTCATACGGGTTAATATTAGGCATCTTGCTACTGAGGAAGACATATAGAACAGCCTTTGGAGGCAAGTTTTCAAGAAGATCCATATTTCTTTCCCCACTCCTGTATCTGATATTCACAGTTGCTGTTTCATTCAATATGCTGATCGTGTCAATGATCGTGTCTATTTTCGCTTTTATCCTTGGTGTCTATGTATCATTTCACACATCCAAAAGCATAATATTCTTCACAAAGAGTCAGAGGACATACTATAAGAGACCTGTATGGGTTGTCTCTGTATGGTCCCTGGCCTTCATAGGGAGGCTTACTGTGCTCTTCTTCTTTCCGGCGGTGAACGGAGACGTCTTCTCCATTCTGCTGTTCTTCGCCACCGGCCTTATAATTGGAGAGGCGGCCCATACCGTGAGGAAGCAGAAGCAGGCGACGAGCCAGACGAGGAAATTCAGACTGAGAATACCAGGCATAAGTAGACGCAAGGGATAAAACATGTTAGATGCCTTATTAAAATAATCACTACCAATCAATTATTATGCTCACTGACGACACTCTCCGTGAAGGGCTTCAGACTCCAGGTCTTTCCTTCACCGTTGACGAGAAGATCAGGATTGCGAGGATGATCTCTGAAGCCGGTGTTAAACGTGCGCTTGTTTCATATCCATCCGCCCATGCTTCAGAGGTAGAGGTAACCGAGAAGATAGTTTCAGAAAGATTGTTCTCCGAGGTTTTCGCCCTTGGAAGAACGGTGATCGATGACATAGATGTAATAGCTCAAACTGGTGCCAACATATCTCTTCATCTTCCCTTTGGTTCCTTTGATATGGAGGATATATGCCTAAGCATCAAGCATGCAAAAAAATACGGCAGAACAGTGGAGATAGCCATAGTGGATGTCGTTTCCTACGGCATTGATGATGTCGTGCGCATTGCGAAGAAATTTTCAGAGTGCGGTGCAGATGTTGTACAGCTTCCCGACACCAAGGGAGCCGGAACGCCTAATAGGATGGTGAGTATCGTCAGAGAGGTCAAGAAAAATTTGGATGTGGCGGTAGAAATACACTGCCACAATGACCTAGGCCTGTCAATTGCGGAGGCCATCGCCGGAATAGACGCTGGTGCAGATCATGTTGATACTACCGTGATGGGTATCGGCGAAAGGAACGGGATAAGCGATGAAATAACGATTGCAAGGTATCTGAACGATATAGGTATTGAGAAATACGACATCAAAGCGTTCAGAAGAGCCTACGAATATGTCTTCGATCTGATCATGAATAAAATAGGATCACGCTTCTTTATGGATAATATGCCTGTTCTTGGCAGAAACGTGGAGACGGTTACAGCAGGTACTCATGCAGGATCCTTTCCCTCAGATCACTATTCATTCAACGTTTATGCGGGAAGGAATGCGATCAGGGCGGCCCTTTCCTCCAGAGGTATAAATGCTACCGATAGTGAGATCCGAAAGATAGTGCAGATGGTGAAGGATCACTCCGTCATAGAAGGAAGGGCGTTTCGTCTGGACGATGTTGTAAAGATATACGGTGAGGTTCATGAGAGTTCTTGAGATAGGTCATATAGTTGCAGGCCCAACCGCGGGTCTTCTGCTCTCAGACATGGGATTCGAGGTTATAAAGATAGAGAGGCCAGGGAGTGGCGACATAGCGAGATCTCTGACCGGATCAAGCGCTGGAGCATTTCCATTCTACAACAGAGGAAAGAAGAGCATAACGATAGATCTCAAGAGCGAGGACGGTCGTAAAATATTCTTGAAACTTGTTTCGACGTCTTCCGTAATAATTGATAACCTTGGATACGGTGCGATGGATTCTCTGGGTCTCTCCTATGAGAGGATCGCTGATGTTAATCCACGGATAGTCTATCTTTCGATCAGAGGATATGGTGACGGCCCATATGAGAGGAGAAAGTCGCTGGATTATCCGATCGAAGTACACAGCGGTCTGGCCTACATGACGGGCCTGACCGGAAGGCCGATGAGGGTGGGCGCCTCCATCGTCGATATGGGTGCTGCTATGTTCGGCGTCATGAATGTGATGAATGCTCTGTCTGAGGTTGAAAGGACGGGCAAGGGGAAGAAGATATCGGTAGGGCTGTTTGAGACCTCTATGTTTTTTGTCGGACAGCACATCGCAACCTATCAGATAACCGGACAGGAACTGAAACCGATAAACGAAGAAGGGTTCGCATGGGGCATATACGATTTCTTCAAGACAAAGGATCTTAAGGATGTCTTCGTTGCGGTCACCACCGACGAGCAGTGGAGGCACTTCTGCAGTGAATTTTCTCTCGATATTCAGGATAAATACCCAACCAACAAGGCAAGGTATGAGAACAGGAAATCGCTAATCCCGTATCTCCAAAACGTCATCGGACAGTATGAAGAAAGGGAATTGATCGGTAAACTGGAAAAATCCAACATTAGCTATGCTACCCTGAACAGGCCATGGGATCTCATATCTGATGTGCATGCTTCCAGGAAGATGGCAAGAGAATCCTATAATGGTAAGGATCTTTATGTTCCCACTTCACCACTGAACACGTATCGCGAAGGTGATCCACCTTCTCTGGGGAGAGACAATGATGAGATACTTGCTGATCTTGGATATTCCAGAGAGGAGATCGATATATTGCGAAGGAAGAACGTAATATGAAATATATTAAATTGTTATCTATTGATTTTGAAATAATTATAACATGTTAGATCGATAATTTATGATGTGGGTAAAACATTAACATATCATGGTCGAGGAAAAGAAATATACGGGTAGCGTCTCAGATAGGCTAGAAAGGCTGCCATTTGGGACGCCCCAGAGAAATTTTCTGCTCATGGTGACGGGAGGGGAATGGGCAGAAACGCTGATGCTGCTTGGAAACGGTGCGATACTTGCGCTTGTGGCCACCGTCCTTCACTTCAGCCATGTGCTGGCTACACTGGTTGTGCCTACCTCTTTCTTCCTTGGCGAATTCATCGGCAGTATATTCTTCGGCTGGCTCGGGGATCAGAAGGGAAGGAGGACGGTGTTTCTGTACAATCTTCTGGTATTCTCCGTTGGCATGATTTTGGCCGGCCTGATGTCTTCAGCCATATTGATAGCTGTGTTCGTCTTCATAGGAGGAATCGGTGTGGGCGGTGAGTTCCCGATAGTTGACACGTTCACAACTGAGATGATGCCGGGAAGAGAACGTGGAAAGAGACTGGCCACCGTATACACCATAGCTGTTACCGCAGGTCCGGTGATCGCATTTCTGGTCTATGAGATGAAGGTGATAGCGCCACCGTTCTATTCGTGGAGGATAATATTCTGGTTCATGGGTATAGTGGGCATAGCTATATGGGCGGTGCGTACGAGACTAAGTGAATCCCCGAGATGGCTTGAGGTTCATGGCAAATACGATGAAGCCGATAAGATCGTCAGTAACTGGGAAGAGAGGATCATGAAGGAGAAGAACATGGCGAAACTCCCTGATGTCAGGGAAAGCACGGATATTTCACCTAAGAAATCGAGGTACAGAGACATATTTGCTCCGGACATAAGGAGCAGAACCATAATGATGCTCATATTCCAGTTCTTCCAGAGTGGAATATTCTATGGGTTCGTTTCTCTTGCTCCTCTGTTCCTTCTAGCCAAGGGCATATCGCTGGTGCACACGCTTGAGTTCACATTCCTGATCTATTCTGGATTCTTCTTCGGTAGCATCTTCAACATCTTCATAATAGACAAAGTTGAGAGGAAATGGGGGATCATAACCAGCGCACTGGTTGCCGGCGTAGTAGGTACTCTGTTCGCCATAGAGGCAAACGTCGTTGCCGTTATCATACTCGGTTTTATCGTTACGTTCACATTATGGAACTTCTCAAACTTCTTCCACACCTATCAGGCAGAGATATTTCCAACAAGGGTCAGGCCAACCGCCGCTGGAACGGTTTACAGCGTGAGCCGTATATCCACCTCCATACTGGTGCCAATAATAACTGCGTTCTTCCTGCCGCATGGAGTCCTCGCATCGTTCGGTATAATATGGGTCTTCATTATCATAGTGGTGCTTGACCTCGCAATTCTCGGACCGAAAGCATCCAGGCTCCGCGTTGAGCAGATCGCGTCGTGAAGATATAGTTCTTCAAAAATTTTTTATCTCTTTATTTCCATAATTTTTGAAGCGTAGATATTTTTTTAAATTTCAGTGCCAGAATAGCATCTTCATTATCTTCTTCTCTGCATTTCTAAGGTGATATAGAGCCGTCGGCTTGGCCATCTTCAAGTAAGCAGCTAGATTGGAGAGATCATTACCTCTTGGCCATGAAAAATAACCCATCCTGTATGCGTTTAAAAGAACGTTCTTTTCGGTATCTGTCAGATCGAACATTATATCGGACATGCTGGAAGCCATTATGGCTGGTATTGAAATGGATGCCTCCAGCCTCATGGAATCAAAGCTTTCAATATGATTGTATCTTGATACCGCATCAAGTATCGCATCTACCTTCTCCTTATCCAGTACGAGGACCTGAAATACTTCTACCCCATCGTTTGCGAGCAACGGATAGATGGGCATGCCTCCATTCTTTTCTATAGATCCCATTATACCATGGGAAATCTTCCGGCCGATGATCAGGCTGTATTTTTTCTGTCTGGATATATTTAGAGAGTTGAAATCCTTGATCAGATGGCCCTTGAGCCCTGGTATGTCATCAGACCTGGTTATGGCCACAACGGAATTCATTTTGAAATCCTCCGTGAGCACATTGAGGATGAATAGCTTCGACTGGGTATTGTAAGCTGCATCGGACAATCCGCATTCGCTGGAGATGCTGAAGGTAAGATAATACATATAAATACAATCATCATTCTATATTTAAGCTTTGGTAAATTTATTAATCAAAATTCAGATGAGGGCATATCCGGTCATATGAGATTTCGTGCATCGATAAACGTATAGTAAAACGTCTTCGTTCGATTTTATCATTTCATTCCAAGTTTCATTTTTATGAAGTTTACCATGCCACCTTCAGCCAGTATCTCCGAAAGTGGACCTGACGGTCCTGCAAACAATGCGATTATGTTCCCGGAATCATCGTATAGCTTTCCCGATTTGATATCGTAATTAACAATATCTCCATCCTTTATGCCATTCATATCCTTTATGATACCCAGCGGAAGCCCTATATTTATGGAGTTACGGAAGAATATCCTGGCAAATGATCTGGCCAGAATCAGGCTTATTCCAACATCTTTCAGTACGGCAGGAGCCTGTTCCCTTGAAGAACCGTATCCAAAATTCCTGCCCGCCACGATTATGTCTCCGGGTCTAGCGAGTGTATGAAAATCTGGCCTTACGGCCTCCAGGACATGATCCCTCAATGCAGGAATACCCAGATGCAGGTATCCAGCTGGAGCGATGACATCAGTATCGATGTTGTCACCGATCAGAAATACCCTACCCTTCATAATGATACCTCCGGGTCTATGATCCTTCCATCAAGAGCCGCGGCGGCTGCAACATAGGTGTTGGCCAGATACACTCTCGATTCAGAGCTTCCCATCCTCCCCTTGAAATTTCTGTTCGTGTTTGATATTGCGGTTTCTCCATCACCGAGGACGCCCATATGCAGACCTGCGCATGCACCACAGTTTGGAGGTGATATGACAGCACCAGCATCAAGGAAAATATCTATAAGCCCCTCATTTAAAGCCTGCTTGTAAACGTTTCTGGAACCTGGCACTATTATGAGCTTGACGTTTTTTGCCACCGTTCTATTTCTCAATATTTCAGCAGCCTCACGAAGGTCCGTTATTGTACCATTCGCACAGTTGCCTATGTACACCTGATCGACCCTAACGCCAACGTATTTCTTAACATCATGGACATTTGCAGGGGAGTACGGTATAGCAATTTGAGGTCCGAGGGAATCAAGATCGACGTCCACTCTCTGTGCAAAATGAGCTCCTTCATCCGATCTGACATCTCTCAGATCTTCCTCATCGATATCGAAGAATCTGCCCACAAGTTTATCTGGTTCTATCATCCCGGCCTTGGCGCCAGCTTCAACGGTCATATTTGCTATGGCCATCCTCTGATCGATCGAAAGATGCCCTATGGCTTCCCCGTGGAATTCCATGGACATGTAGTTTGCTCCATCTTCCCTGAGAATCTTCAGCACGTTGAGGATTATGTCTTTACCAGATACATATTTTCTAAGTCTTCCTTTAAGATCTATCATGATGCTTTCCGGAACAAGGAACCAGTTCTTTCCCAGCGCCATGATCGCGGAAACATCGGTTATTCCCATGCCGACGCCCATGCATCCAACGGCGCCCAACGTCACCGTGTGCGAATCAGTTCCCACCGCAAGATCGCCAGGCCTTACCAGCTTCTTCTCTATCAGAACAGTATGTTCTATCCCTTCGCCTCCCTGTATGAAGGCAAATCCATTTTCCTCAGCGTATTCCCTTATTATGTTTACGTTGTTTGCACTTGGTACATCCTTAGGGGGATATATGTGATCCACTATGAATATGAGCTTCCCCCCGTAATTGATCTTCGCTATGCCCATTCTTCTTATCACCGATAGGGCTACAGGGCCCATGAGATCGTTCAGATAGACAACATCAGGAACAGCCCAGACGTAATCACCAGCTATTGAACTTCTTCCGGCCGCGCGGCCCAGTATTTTCTCAGCCATGGTCTTCGGATGATCTGACATAGCAAGTCAACTCTGATTAATAATGGTAAAATGATGTAATAAATGTTGTTCAAAATAATCTGAGACGATGCCTCGGATCTATACTGATCATTGTATAATCTCTTGAAATGGTTGATCCCCTGGGATTTTATTTATAATTCCGATCATTTCGGTAATGATCCTGAAGAATGAGATGATAGTATTCGCGGAGGCCGTCCCCGGTCTCTATCCTATCAATACCCAAATGGAGACGGCGTGCGAGCTCCAATGCATCGATCGAATTTTCATCCAGTCCGAATACGAGATAATTACCGATATTTCTGCAACCTTCAACGCGATCAGAGACGAGTTCGGATCTTATCTTGAAAATTCTTCTGTTTCTGTATTGTGTGGCATCAGATTCAATTTTGCCATCAATAAGGATGAATATGCGATCGCATAGATCTCTGAATTGATCAGGATCGTGGAAGGTTGAAAGAACAACCATGCCCATATCCTTTGCCTTTCGTAGAAAATCCAATATCAGATTCGCATTATATGCGTCAACGCCGTTCAACGGTTCATCGAGGACAACGACCTTCGGATATCCAATGAAGGCTGATAGGATGGCAAAACGCTGCTTCATTCCTTGCGATAGCGTTCCATATCTCCTATCCAGGAGATCGCACAGATTTGCGGTGATGCACAGAGATCGAAGATTCTCATCGATTTCAGAATCGGAAAGGCCGCGCATGAGTCCGATGAACCTTGCAATATTTGAGATCCTAAGATAGGAGGGGAATTCAGGTGTTTCAACGATCCCGCTAGCATGTTGACCGCCGTATCCGAATTGGACGCATTTGCCCATTATCGATACTGTTCCGTAGTCTGGTCGGATGAGTCCAAGTATTATCTTAAGCAGAGTGGATTTCCCTGCGCCATTTGGACCCATCATGCCGTAGAAACCAGGTTCATCGATTTCGATCGAGACACCGTTCAGAGCTGCTGTCTTTCCTATAGTTTTCTTCACGTCTCTAAGCTCAAGGATCGCGGTCATGTGATATCCCTCCACGAATATATGGATATGGAGATCGTCAGGAAAATGCATGTATAAACGACCAGTGTGAACGCCTGCAGAAAGAGATAGGTGAACGGTTCAGGTGCAATCGTTCCTGGATTTCCAAAGGGGAGCAAATTCACGTTGGAATAGATTCCGGATATGGCTGAAACATCGTTATTTATCAGGAACAAGGGCGATGGCATGCCGAACAGGTCAAACGCCAGATCCAGGGAGGAAAGTATGACGAAGTATGAGGTGAACACGATGATGACAGAGACCAGTACTCTGGATGTGGCCATGGCAGCGGACAGCGTGACTGCAGATATCGCAAGTACGATGAGAAATACGAACAGTATGGAAATGTACGCCTGTGTTGGCGGAAGCGTCCTGGATCCGCCGGATACAGAGGCTACACTGAAAAGGAAGTACACAATAACCACGGCATAAGATAAGAATGCGCTTGCTGCGTATCTTGAAAGTACGTCTAAATAGCGTGGGACGGGAAGGGATCCAAGAAGGTATCTGGTTCTGCTCTCCTGATTTCCCGCAGCTATGAAGGCCGTTATCATGGAAGTAACGAAGACAATGATCGCTTGATATGGTATTGACCACAGATAGTATGAGATGAGTATGTGTTCCGAACCGTTTATTCTGTGCAGTATATATGAAGCGCTTCTGATTGGAAAATCCGAAGAATAAGATATGGAGAAGTTGATATACGCCATGATGGCTGAGATTATGACGATCAATACGACGGAGATGTGGAATATCCTGGAGGAGTATGTTTCGTTCAGATAGAATCTAGTCAGATGTATGAACTTCGATATATTTGAAGAACGTATTCGTCTGGAGATCATAATACATTACCATTTCTGTACTGCTGGATGAGGTTCCAGTATGAGGACAGGAATGACAGGAAGGAATAGAATGAACCCGAGAATATGATCTCTATGGTCGATTGACCGATCGTTTTCATCGGCAACGGAGGTACCATATATTGCAGAAGCAGCAGCTGGTAGTATTCCATGAATTTTGTCATATTGCCTGTGGATGTAAAGTGTATGAATAAATAGGTTCGATCTGCAGTGTGATTCACTCCGACTGACGCTATGCCATTTCCGACATAATTGAGGAATATGGATATCCCTGCGCTTTTGTTGAGATCGCTTAATGTCTCCGACGATCCATTTATGCCCATGCGATATGAATATATGGCTGACTCCACCGCGGATAGATTGCCCATAACCACATTTCCATCGATGTTATCTGATATATAGATTCTCTCGATGTGTGGTCCATTGTTATTCCAGCTCAACAGATCTATGGCTCTGATCTCGTTCTCAGATAGGTTCTTCAAAGAAATATTCGATATGCTGAATATCTCTATATTCATATATGTGGAGAATAAACTGACCGTTATGTTTCCCATGCTCATGTATCCGGAGAGCTTTGCCCTTGCCAGGATCAGATCGGTTATGCTGTACGGCAGAATGAGACCCAAACTCCCGTTCCTGACGAACGCATATACCTGTTGATGATCCTCGTTCAGGAATATGAGTGAGGTATCGTTCGTAGGGATCAGAGATTGTGGGCTTAGATTTCGCATGTAATGGTAATTGTCAACCACCACCGCTTCTGCTGTGATGGTGGTCGTAACCACTGCCAGTGTGATGATGGTCATCGCTAGCCTGCTCAGCATCTATGCTACACCAGCTTATCTGCGCCTCCTGTAGAATATCGCAGCGACCGCAGCCACTACGACCACTATGGCAAGGATTCCCGCTATGAGATAGATATCGAGGTAGCTGATCTTCGGAAGCTTCGTCGTTATAGGCGTCGGTGTGGGTGAAGGCGGAGGAGTGCTTACGGTCGACGGGACATAGACCCATCTCAGCTGCGGATCTCCGTTGACGCCGTATACGACAAGATAGACGCTGTAATTCGAGTTTATCACAATGCTGAAATTCTTATACTGCGTGCCGTTGATGTAGACCTTACTGTTGAGAATGTCGGATATGGTTGCATTCTTCAGATACTGGAGCGGTACCTGGATCACTATGCTTCCGCTGGTTGCGGTGTAGTTAAGTACTATGGAATCGTTCACATTCTTCGGTGTGGTCACGGTGGCATTGTAACCGTAGGCGTCGATCCCGGAATTCGCGGCTGTGGATGTCGGTGCGGGCTCCTTGGCCAGCTTAAGCGATACATTTGTTTCGGTGCTGGATACATTGATCGTTATGGAAAGCGGATAATAGCCGTTTTCATATGCAGATACTGTGTATGTGCCGTATGGAACGGTGGCCGAGAAATATCCGGTGAGGTTGAGCGCTGCAACGGTTCCATTGATCAATACCGATGGACTGTCGGAGGCGTTGAACGGCATCATATTTCCGTTTATCATACCATATCTGGATATCTTCTGAAGAGCCAGGTTCACCGTCGTCGTCTTACCCTGCGATATGTTTACCTCAATGAGCGCGGTGCTGTATCCTGGAGCAAATGCACTTATATAATAAAATCCCGGGGTCAGGGACTGGTTGAAGTAGCCATTTGAAACAGGTATCGATACGCCGTCTGCAGATATGTGGGCGTAGGAAGGGTCGATGAAGCCCTGAAGGTATCCGTATGACGATATTGGCTTCATGTATACGGTGACGTGGTTCGTTGTCATGGGAGCGACGTATACGAAGTTGGAGTATGGATAATACCCGTCCTTGCTGACGTTTATGTAGTAGAAGCCTGGAGTGACCGTTTCTGTGGCATTTCCGTTTATCAGTATTATGGGCTGTCCGTTCAGAGTTGCGGTCGAGTTTGTATATTCATCGGTTATTATCAACGTCCCAACGTCGTTCGTGCGATTTGTCAATACCGATATGGTTCCATATATGAGGTTGGATACGTATATGAGACCGTTCTGAGATACGGCTGTCGATACGGGCCCTTCACCTACTGTGACGTTTCCGATAAGTTCCATGCTGGATGCATTGATGAATGAGACCTGCCCTGAGACGTATGTATGGCCGCTGGCATTCGACGCAGTGGCGAAATCATCGGTGATTATCATATCCATCGACTGCACGTAGTATGCAGACGTGATTATCCTGAATATTGAATTTGTCGCATTGAAGATCGGATAGAAACCTGTGAAAACAGTATTGTTAAAGACTGCGAAGCCCTCGTACGTCGGTATTATTATGAAATCATGTATCGGATCATATGTTATCGTGATCGGGACCTGTGCGATGTACCAGTCGGGAGAAATGTTCGAAGGATAGGTGACGTTTCTTACGACGGTGGTTCCGGATATCTCGGAGAAGGCACGGGTACCTGGGCTTATGCTAGTGTAGTATGCCACGTAGACCATACCGTTCGTGGTATTATAAGTTAATCCTCCAGCAACTCCAACACCGTTTGAGGAGAGCCCCAGCTGTATGAATGATCTCGTATCGCTCGTCATGTTGATGTATTCAAGCTCATCGTACACCCCATTGATCTGGGAAATGAGGGCCAGCGATATGTAGATGGAATTGTCCACCGGATCGTACAGAGCAGACGTGGCCATTGCTGGGAACCTGAATTCGGACTGGAGAACACCGGATTCGTTTACGACGCTGATACCTGCCCTTGGCAGCATCTGGAACGTCCCGTCTAATATAGACGTTCCATCTATTTCGATGACGGAATCGGTGTAGATATCGACCGCATACACGTATCCATTGTGCGAATCGTACACCAGAGATGTGGGCAAGCCATGGGTATCTATTGATCCCACGAATCTTTCATTGGTGGAATTGTAGACAAGTATGAGGCCTTCAAGTGGATCGGATACGTAGAGATATCCGTTCATGCCATCGATGACGCTGGAGAACGGAGTGCTTGTAAAATGATCGGAATATATACCGAACGATGATGTTATACCTGTCACCGTTCCCCTCAATGAATCTGTCAGAAATGCGGTGCCGTTCATTGGATCGAATGCCATGAAGAGGGGCAGTATACTGAATTCATGGCTGAAAACTATGCTTGACGTTGATGGATCTATGACCTTAAGATCGCCTCCGAAGATCTCGGCAAGAGTTGCATTGTATGAGAATGTTTTATTGTGAATTACGTCGTATATCGAATTGAATATGTCATGCATCAGGCTCGTGTTGAAATCGGATACTGCATAGTCGTATCCATTGTAACTGTTCATATAATTGTATAGAGTTCCATACCCGATAGACACATTTTTGATGCTTGAGCCGATTATTGTGAGATTCTGGCTAAGAGGGCCTGTCACGAAGATCTGATTATCATAATATGAGACAGAGTCAGCGAATCCTCCGATGGTGTAGTTCGTTATGAGTTCGAAGTTCCTTGCGTTGAAGACCTGCACAACGCCGACGTCCTTGGTCAGATTCGTTTTACTTACATTGTTGAAGCCTGCTGGCTGTGCTGCGTATAGGTAGTCATTGTATGGATCATAGGCCATGGATAGTACGCCTGCCGTTGTGGTTCTTGATACGTATGATACAGCCTGAGTTCCAACTATGGATGCTATACCGCCGTCCATGGAGACATAGACTGTACCGTTCATGGTGTTGTACGTAAGGGACAGTGGCAGTCCATCACTGCTGTTAAGCGGTATATTGGAGATAACTTTGGATAGGCCTGGGTTTACAACACTTATCGAATCATTTGAGGAACTTGAAACGTATAGATATCCATTAACCGAATCATACAGTACCCACGTTGGAGAGGAGATCTCCAGATGTATGGTGGACACTATGGTATCGTGCGTGGCATTGACCACGATCAATGTACCATTCAGATCGCTCTGAACGCTCCTACTACTGACAGATCCCTGCTCCATTGCAGCCACATAGATGTTGCCGTTCGATCCATCATAAGCGGCGCCTGTTATTCCGAAGAAATTCGTTCCAATGTTATTTCCGCTGTAGATATTATTGTTCAGCGTGTTTATGGTGTTCACAAGCAGTGGCGCATTTCCATCACCGGAAGACGATACATACGGACTGTTTGCCATATATGCAGAATTTATTATGGATTTAATGAGCGAGGATCTGTAAACAGGACTGATTAGGCTGTAAAGGCTTCTATACCTGTTATTATGAACACTCGATTGATATGCACCGGCTATATCATATTTCGTATTTTTCGAATGGCCGGTATAGGTAAGGCCAACTCCAGCCAGTGAAAACGTCAGCAGAGTCATTGCCACTATAAGCAGAACAGAAAACTTTTTAACGTTCATATTGAGCGTACAGGCTTGCTTTATATATTGGTTGTTTAGTATGACAGATTACATAATCTTGAAATATTAAAATATAAAAATTTTAAATTAATGATAGAAAAAAGGGTACGGTATTATGGTTACTGTTCATCAATCAATATCTATATCACATCCGTTCAATGTCTTTCACCTTATAACTCTGAGATAAATCTTGTCGTCCTTCTGATAATATCCTATGATATCGCCTTCCTTGACGTCAAGAATTTCTGCGATCCTCCTCGTTATGGATACTCTCAACGTACTGTTGGTCATGGTAGCTTTTGATACATCTATGAGTCTTCCCTCAGCGGCCATTGACCGAGATTTGTAAAATGTATTAAAACATTATTATAATATACTATATTACCAATTTAAAAGTCTTGCAAAAATTATAATAAATGCAATAATTGAAATATGGATAAATTTTATTGCACATTGAGTTTTTAATCCAGAGGCGCGGTGTAAAGCTATCTGTAAATTTATCCCTTGATTTTCTATACGTATCCTTCTATTCATTCTGAATATGATCTCTATGCTAAAAGGATCATATTTATTAAATGCGATGTTGGAAAAAGATCAGAATTTTTAATATAGAACCGAGCATGATGATATTTTGTCAATTCAATACAGGGTTCTCATATTATATCGAATAAAGATGTGGATAATATAAAAATATTCAGTAGATACGATATATTGTAATGCAGATTTCAATCCAGCATATATATTCATATGAAATGTTATTTCCGAACATCATTCTTAGAGTCAGATCTAATGAATTCTATTACCTTTTTGATCCCTGCATCAAGTGGCGTTGGATCCTTAACGACTGTGTTCAATGCAATAAGCTTTTCAGCCTCTGGCAATATGTAATTCTCATGCCTAACCTTTAAGCGTTTTCCGGTAATATGCTCTATAAGAGAGATAAGATCATTTACGGATGTCCCCTTCCCAGAACCTACTTCATATTCTCCCCTTCTATATTTTTCATTTAGAAGTCTCTCTATGGTTCTGGGGACATCTCCAACGTAGAGAAAATCTCTTATATGACTACCATCTCCGTATACCACAGCTTCTTCATCAAATAGAGCAGCTTTTGTGAATAGATAAACTGCTCCCTTTCTAGACCCATCCCCATAAATGTTGAAGAACCTTAGGATATAGTATTGAAGACCGTAAAGTTTGCCATAAAGTTTTATCCATTCCTCGGCTTGTTTCTTTGACAATGAATATGGATTGGTTGGTTCTGCGGTCGAACCAGAGCTCGGAAATATGAAGATGCTATCATCTTTCCTTGCTATCTCCAAGAATTTAAGAACCAATGCAAGATCGTCCTGAAAATAATCATACGGCATCTCTATGGATTTTCTGATTAGTCCTCTCGCGGCCATATGCACTATTACATCAAATTTCGCATCTAGGAAAGAATCGCCTATGTCATATCCATATACCTCATATTTGTTACTGAATTCACTATAGATATGAGAGCCGATAAATCCTTTGTGACCAGTTACGAGAAACCTCATATAGGTATATAATTTCCTATAATAAACGTCTTTACATAATTTGTCCTGTCTCATAATATCCAAGCATACGGTTATAATGTATATAATGGGCTGTTGAAGGCATAAAAAACTTGAAAATAAGAAAGATCAGCCATATCGTATCTGATAATATTCCATATCGAACCCATAAACGGAGAAACGCGAATATAATCCTTACCGGAAAATTTCTCTCTTTTGTCATGAATAAAAATATTATATATTCATGCAGAAAGATATAATATATTAAGTCCTTGATGTCAGAATCTTTGCAATAATATAGAAGAGATTTTAAGGAGTCAGAACTTGATCTAAAAAATCTTGCTTTAGTATTAAAATATGCAGGCATATCATCCTTTATGGTTGTCAAGCTTGGATGCAGCCTATATAGTGTAAGCTTATCAGAATCGCAAAGTATGCGATATCCCTTAGCCAAAGCATAATAAAATGTAATCTTATCAAAACTCGCATGCATCGTTTCATATAGAGGTTTCAATTCTAGAGCTAATTTCCTTGACATTGAAAAACAGCTCATATACCATTCGGCCCTTGCCTCTCGTATTTTCCTTATCATGTTTTTGAAATTTGACATATATATAATGTATGAATAATGGCTCGTAGAATCGCCTCTAAGACGGGATCCATTTTCCTTAATGAAATTGATATCATTATGATACAACTCTATTCCGTTGGATAATCTACTGTATATTGTCTGAAGCTTATTGCTTTCGAACAGATCGTCATCATCAAGAAAACTTATAATTTCACCATTAGCTTCATCTATACCACGTGCCATCTTCTGACCAAGGGTCTTGCCATTATATAATATATTTTTTATATTCCGCTTGCTGCAGAAAATATCAATATCCCTATCAACAAAATTCTTGACCAGTATGATTTCATAGCTCTCACGATCAAAGCTTTGAGCAAGAACACTTTCTATAGCGGATTTAACATAAGTTCGTCTATCATGAGCAGAGATGATAACGGATATCTTTATCATTGAACTATCGATTCTATAATACCGTTGCTCAATGAAAATGTTTTCTCTTGATTTACTCATTAGTTTCAAATAGAAGATAACTAACGATTTGAGTCTTTACTCTTTGAAATTCATATCATCTGTATTGCATAGATTTAAGAATTATTTTAATATAAGTTTTTGTGAAAGCTATCGTTTTGGACGACTTCTGGGTTAAAAGTGGTACTCAGGTATTGGCATCGGATGTTATCAAGGTTCTGAACGATATTGGCTATACCGTAGATGTTCTTACCAGCAAGAGTTCCAAATTTATACCAGAAGGAGTGCATAATGTGTTTTATATTGATTATCCAAAAAAAAGCCTGACGAATAGAATAAATATTCTTTATAACATGCTAAACCTTAAAAAACAATTGCTAAAGTTTGATTTCAATTCTTATGATATAACATTTAACAACAGACCGAATATTTATTTGATGAACGCATCTTTCAATTATTTGCATGGTCCGGTCTTTTTTGAAAGTTTTCTCGATCAGAATGGTAATGTAAAAAACATTTTCTTATACGAAATCATCAAGACTCTTGGTCTATATAAGATATATAATACGGCAATATTCCTTACTCATGGCGAATACTCTGCTAGATACTCAGCGAAAGGGTTCGATAAGTTAAATATAAAGCCCAACAAGATAATTCCCATCAATATCCCTGTTAATTATCCTTGGATAGAAGAAATACCAGAGAAGGAAGAATATATGCTTACGTTTGGTAGAATAACCCCAGATAAGATGATAGATCGTGGTATTAGAATAGCTGAACTATCCAGAATTCCATATAAAGTTGCTGGTTTCGTGCCAGATAGATGGAGAAGCTACTTTGAAGATCTAAGATCAAGAGCACCTAGCAACGTCGAATTTATAGAATCACCCTCTGAAGACGAAAAAATAGAGCTGTTTAAGAGAGCCCAAATATATCTTCATACAAAGGACAATGAACATTACGGCGTGACAACGGCAGAAGCAATATGGTTCGGGTGTATTCCAATAACGCCTAAAAACGGCGGGTCATGGGAAGATATTCTTGAATATGGCAGATACGGCCTAGGTTATAAAAGTGTGGATGAAGCCATTAAGATGATAGAAGTGGCGAAGAGGATGGATGATCAAAGAAGAAGTGAGATATTTGAATCCAGAGAGCGTTTTAAATTCGAACATTTCGAGGAACGAATATCGAAATTGATAGATGAAATATAGATGATATGAATTAATAAATTGGTGATTGCTCTCTTTATCTAATTTTTAATTTTAGAATAATAACTGTCCATCCTCGCCTTAAAAGAGGAAAAACTGAAATAATCAACATATGGTCTAGACTTTTGAAGGTAATCATCCCGATACTTAACTGCATGCCTTACAGATTCAAGTATAGATGCCTTATCTATTTCAGTGAAAAACGCGTATTTACCGAATAGTTCCTTGAATACCGGTAGCTTTGAAAGTACTATCGGCACACCTAGAGCCGTAGCCTGCATGGGCGGTATACCAAATCCCTCATTGCTAGATACACGAATAAGGACATCGGATGCGCACATGATTTTATTCAAATCTTCTTCCGACAGTCTAACGAAGTTGATATCACCTGCATCATTCCCAATATGGACATGAATGAATTCTGAATTCTTCAAAGCTTCCGTAACTAGGTGATTATTTTTGAAGATCCCATCTCCTACGGTTAATGCTATTTTTCTATCCCTTGGAAGCCCGTATTGGCGCTTTATATTTTCTATATCATCATATTTTTTCCAATTCTTTGAATTTCCATGATGAATTACCTGAATATTCTTCTCATCGAATCCGGCTTCGATCATAGATTTCATGGTCGTCTTAGAAATTGCTATTATGTTCTTGAATTTCTTGTATTTGTTTATCTTGAATTTCCTGATTTTTCTCATATAGATGGGTTCATTCTTTGGATGATACAAATCATGTATCGTAACGATACCATCGGTCGATACTGGAACAATTGAGGTATCAAGATAATGATAGAAGCTCCTGTTTAAATCGAAAAGATAAGATGGGAAAAGGCTATTTATCACATATCCATTTCCAACCATCCATTTTTTAGGTGTCATTTTTGTGCCAGGAAACGATCTATCTTTTTGATTCTTATCAAGTACAAGAGAAATAACATGATCCTCACCCACAATTTCAGTGATAATGCTGGCGTAGGTACCAATACCAGTATACGTATTTGATGTATTTATGCAAATTGGATATTTAGGCATTGAAACTATATACAGCCAATTAATTTATACTTCACTATACTAAAAAAGATCTTTGTTATGGGTCTATCGAAACTTTTTCATTCAATTCAAAATTTTTTAGGCTTAAAAAGTCCAAACACTGCGACTAAACATCACATCCCTTAAATTCAAGGCCGCGCATGCATCCTTAGAAAATGCGTAGATATCGCCTCTCTCTTATATAATGATAAATGAGAAAAGCGATTATTTCTGTTATTCGATATATTCCTCGATCTCTTTTTCCTTTTCCTCTATTATTTGTTCATAGCTTAATCCCTTATATTTATTAAGAAGTGTCGGTATGAGTCCATAATAAGATTCATCGTATTTCACCTTTCTGATACGCCATGGCTCGGATCTAATTTCTTTATGAGTTTTAATATAATCTTGGAAACTAATATCTTTTTTCTTTCTTTCGTTATACCAAGATATTCTTAGATCTCTAAATTGATGCATAGTAATTGGTCTAATAACATTCAAGTGCAAGGCATAATATCCTTGCAAGAATATTTTTCTATAATAAAAGGGAATAACCGGTTCATCCCATTTTTTCCTTGGATCAAATTTAAAATGATCTGAATTAGAGATGATCCATGCCTCTCCGGCGTATTTGCATCTTTCAGGTTGAATTTCATCAAGTTGATATCCCATCGTCGCTAAGTGAAAATGAATAGCATAATAATATCTCGTAGTATCTAAGTTTCTCACATAATTTATAAGTTTTTCGAAAGAAAATTTGCCATTATCCATTGCTATATGATCACCGTCCCATATGAAGATCCATTTATAGGAACATTCTGATAGCCCAATCGCCCTCGCAGTTGGCAGATCAAGATCTCTAATAATGTGTTTATAATTTTTAATTTTTAGATCTGAAAGTAGCTCTATATTTCTTTTTAAATACGGTTGATCCGATGAATCCACTATGATCACCTCATCAGCATACCTAACAATTGATTTAAGCGATTCTGCAAGCCATATATCGTTCTTTGTAACGATTAGAAAAGATATACCTTCTGGAAATCTAACTGATGTGATATAATTTTTCCTATGTAAACTTGAAGATATATATCGAATTAATTGGCCTGCATAATGTTCCATGGTTTTTTTGAAACAGAATTGATATTTAGGGGACATATTTTTTGATTTCATACCTATGCATAATACCTATATTATTGAATTTTTTCATAGTTATTTACATAGATTTAGGGATAAATAAGAGATATGGAGGATATGAATATCAATTGTTTCGGTAATGTAATATGAAGATTTTACTCGATAAGAAAACTTATAAATTATCTTTTTCAAATATTTTATGCATGCAAGAGTTAGATAAAGCAATCCATTAATGTAATGATCGGAAACATAGACAATCTTGTAGAGACAACTGGATCTGGCTTGCACCATGATATACCTTTACTGGTAAGATCATCTTATGAAAGATCCAGAGCTTCGTTATATATCAATTGCTGATCGTATAGGAAAAATTTCGAATTTAATGCAATCACTGTGGGAGAATGTCGAGTATACATATTATTTTTAATTTGAACCTGAGGCGAGAAATCGTATGAACTTCTTTAATACTGACAAATTCTCAGGGAAAAGAGAGCTGAGAAAAAGCCCATCATCTTTACCTATCAGCCTCGTCGCTTTAATCATTGCTATGTACACGATCGTTCCAAGAAGTATATATGGGAACAGCAGATCCATGGATGTGCCGAAGTGCACTTCAGCCAACATCACGACCAATACCATAACGAGTGATGAACCCCATACCTTGGCAAGATCCTTAGCGTTGGCTGAATACAACCCGCTTTTTTTCGCATATCTATAAAGTACGAAGAATGTTGCAGCATATATGGAGGAAAAGCCAATTGAAGCACCCTCAATTCCGAATTTTGGTATAAGCATTATTGAAAGTATGGCATTGCTTGCGAGCGATGCAGCGCTTGAGTATATGAATACCTTTGTCTTCCTTATCGCCGCTATTAGCTGTGTCATCACGTTGCTTGTGACGAACAACGCTGAAAAAACCATGACGATCGATATTGCATCCGATCCTTCCTCATAGTATCTTCCTGCAAGGAGAACGATGATCATGCGGGAAAGTACCGCGACACCTAAAGCTGCGGGTACGTAAACTGCAGCGATCATTGTAGTGGCCATTGCGGTTCGTGCCCTTATGTTTTCCCTATTACCTTCGCCGTAGAATTCCGAAAATTTCGGTAGCATTATATTGTTAAGCGGTGATACGATGAAACCTATGGAACTCGCTATTAAGAGCGCGAAGTTGTAGACAGCAAGTGACGATAGCGTCATGAGACCCGCTACGATGAATCTATCGATGTACGTAGCTCCGTATGATATTATAGAGGAGAAGAGCACTGGAATCGAAAATTGAAAGAGCAATGATGGCGTGAGCGGTCTTGGCTTTCCCCTGTAATCATGCGTGGACTTTATTATCAGAAATAGATAGAGCGCTACGCCGAGGAATATGCCTGCCGCCCATCCAATCACAACGAAATAGAGGGATCTCAGAAAGAAAGCCATCAGAAGAGCTGTGGAATAATAGGTTATCCATATGATTACGTTCATCAGTCCAGACGCCCTGAATAGCTGTAGGCCCAATGCGCTGCCGTTTAAAATACCGAAGAGCACGTTGCCGACCAGGACAATGCTCAGCAATCTGACTATGCCTGTGTATGCTGGAGTATGCATGAAGATGACCGATATAGTCCGAGATAGATAGAACATGGAAAGGAGGCCAATTATTGAAAAGATCAGACCCAATGCGAGGATTTTGAAAACTACACTTTTTGCGGTAGCATATTCCTGCCTTCCGAGATGGTAGGAGGCGAAATGCTGAACAGCCGTTCCGAGCCCGAATGAGAATATGAGGTTAAAAAGACCTATTATAGCTATAAAGAGCGCTACCGCTCCAACCTCTGAAGAGCTGAAGAATCTAACCAATATGACATAGAATAAAGCCCCAGAAAAAAGCTGAGCCCCAGCACCCGTATAC
This sequence comes from Thermoplasma sp. Kam2015, assembly GCF_003205235.1. Classification (NCBI taxonomy): domain Archaea; kingdom Methanobacteriati; phylum Thermoplasmatota; class Thermoplasmata; order Thermoplasmatales; family Thermoplasmataceae; genus Thermoplasma; species Thermoplasma sp. Kam2015. The sequence goes on from NZ_QJSM01000020.1 coordinate 92,184, forward strand.
TGATATAGAGCGTCTATTCCAAGTAAAGATGATGACTGGGGCATATTACCGTAATCGAAAGCATTCTTATATATTTACTTTTCTGGATTAATCTTCGCATGGACTATTTCTTTATCCAGAACTGATTGGCTATGTATCCTTTTACAGGCTTCTGGTCCTCCTTGATCAATTTGAAATCCAGGGAGTCGAGAAGTTCGATGACTTCAGTCCGCAGCTCTAGGGAATGTACTTCTATGATGATTTCTTTTGTTTTCTCTAGGGTCTGAAGGGCTCCTCTGAGTACGTCCATCTCGAAGCCTTCAACGTCTATCTTTATTAAGTCCGGACTGAGATCGTAATCGTCCAGCCTTCTCATCTTTATATTTATCTTATCGCCTGTCCCAAAGGCGTTCACCATATCTCCTGAGAAATTTACTGTCATTATTTTATCATCGCTCCCGAGGGCAACGTCATAGCATTCGCAATCCAGAGCGTTGAGTTCTATATTTTTCTTGAGAACATCGAAGTTATGCGGCAACGGCTCAAATGCGATCACCTTGCGCGCGCCACGCATATAGAAATAGAGGACGCTGTCGCCTGTCTGAGCGCCAACGTCTATGACAACCTTATCTTTATAATCGAAATAGGAATATTGCCCATAGAAAAAGGTTTCCTTGAATGAAAATTTGCTTGATCTGTTGTCAACGTTAAAGTATATCTTTGCGGTGTCAATTCCAACATTTATATATCTTTTAAAATTATTGGCCTTCCTTTCATTGTGAAATAGGTCGAGAATTAGATCTTTCAATGTTAAGTTCAGATCCGTTATCTCGTTTAACTTGTATCTGATCGATCTATTAGGTATCGATTCTATAGGAAATTTCTTAAGCAGAATAACCATCAATGATGGTTTTTGGGCCATTAAATATTCTTCATTGTAGAACGCACTTTTGACTATCGCTCGTGGTTCCATACAGTTTGTTGCTTTTCGCATATAAATATGACCTTTTATAGATATTTATAGGCTTATGGTATGCTTTTATGTATGTAAATATGCAAAAAAATGATATGAACTTTTCGATTGTAGAAAATGAGACATATAGTTTATGCATATATATGTATGAAAAACTTGTAGATACTCCACACATACTCATCTGTTTGGAAAAGCAGAATTTTTCACTTTTCTATTTGAATCTTTACGCTTTACAAGAATATATAAAGAGATTCCCATTTAACCACATAATGAACCATCGTTGGCTCTATCTCACGGCGGCTTTCACGATCATCTTCTCGATACTATCTTCGCTGATGTCAATTATGAAGTACGACACCTTTCATTCTGATGTCTTGGATCTCGGAGTTTCGTCTTATCTCATACAGCATGCTATGAGTACGAAACCGCCGGTATACTGGAAGATGATATATTTTATCATTTTTCCAATCTACTCGCTATATCCAAATCCTGCAATCCTATTGATATTTCAAAATACGTTCATTACATTTGGATCGATTCCACTATATTTAATTGCGAAAAAGAGGATCGGATCCGAATTCTATGCCTTTCTCATCTCCGTATCATGGATCTTATACTACCCAATATGGGGTGTGGAATGGTTCGACTTTCATTTTATGGCCCTATTTCCGACTTTATTTCTCACAGCGGTAGCGCTTCTATACTATGGAAAATTCAGATCATCCATCCTCGCCATGTACCTTGCTGCAATCACAGATTATATGGCGCCCCTGCTGATCCTGTTCTTTTTACTCGTCATGTTTATGAAGAAGTACAAAGCGCCCAGATATTATTATATCTCGCTTATGATTCCCTTCTTTATAGTTTTCGTCATCGTTAACCTATATTTTGGTTATTACGCGCTAGGTTTTTTGAATTATCCATATATTATATATCATCCTTATATAATTACGGCGATGTGGACGAAAAAGCTTGGTTATTTCTCTATGATATTATTACCATTTGTATTTACACCAATTTTATCATATGAGATATTAGCGATCGTTCCGTATGTTGGGCTGAGCCTTGTCCATACATACCGTACATCTCGCCAATACTGTATCAGTATCCAGCGCTGATTTCACCCCTATTGTTCATCGCCTATATCTCAACACTCGAAAGAACCAAGGAGCATAAGAAGATCGCAAACTATAAGGGCATAGCCATCGCCTCATTCGCTATTATTTGCGCAACTTGGATCCTCTTCACTCCCTATGGAAATCTCATAACAAACGATAATTCCCATTTTTCATACATAACGAAGCGGTCGGCGGAAATTATCAAACTAGAGAGAGGTTAACCTATACCTCATATGACAGCTATCTTTATAAGGCAACATCCTACATTCCGCGGGGTTCTACCGTTGCCATACAGAATAATATGCCACAACTTGTTTCAGATTATAGGTGGGTATTGCCGATCAACGATTACAATGGCTCGCCTTCGTATATAATAGACGATCCGTATAGCATATGGTTCTACAACACTTCAATTTCGCCTGGATCTTACATAAATTTCATTGGCTATTCAAACACCAAGCTGGGAAACAGCTACGGAATAATGTATGAAGCCGATGGTATTGCGGCTTTAGAAAAAAATTATACGGAAAATCCAGTTTATTTCATACCCTATACTTTGAATACAACCACCAATGCATACATAAGATTCATACCGCCAGGGTTGTATTTAATTAATATGCATTTCAACGGCACCTTCAGTATTATAGCGGATCAGGGCATCATTAAGCCCGTCAATATAAACGGGACCTTTATGTTCTATGCGAACGTATTCCTTTCAAACGTGCACTTCTCTTCGAAGATGTATGGTTATGTCTCCATAGTTGAGATCAAACCTACATTGAATGATGAGTAGGACTATCCTTCAAATCTATATAGCATTCCATTTTTGTCAATGAGATCCAATACCTGTTGCACGTCCCATTTTGAATAGAAATATTTTGTCGTTTCCCTACCGAACTGTTTTGAATAATTTATACCGTGGGATGTCTCCTTATGCTCTGCTTTAATATTTCTGGAGATAGATAGATGGTATCCGGATCTTATTACTTCTAGGCAAAAGTCCATGTCCTCCATTCCCATCCTATAGTTTTCATCATAACCTGTAATTCTGTCGATAACTTCGCCCCTTATGAAATGGTATGCGGCTGTCAATAGGCCATGTTTTGGCTTACCTATTGTATGAGAGTTCATAAACAATAAAAAGGGAAATATGCCTTCGGCTTTATAATTCATTATCTTTCTAACAGAATCGAAAGGAGCTTGATAGTACGTGATCATTTTCCAAAAATATTCCAATGACGGTGCCTTTACCACATACATACCCGCATGTTGAATTTCGCCATCAGAGTAATAAAGTATGGAACCAATGATCCCAGTTCTTGGATCGCGTTCGCTTAGCTTGATGGATTCTATTAATGTATCCCTATTCACGATGACATCATCATTGATGTTCAGATAATAATCAGAATGAATTTCTTCAATTCCGCGATTGACAGAACGAGAATAGCGGAAATCGGCACCAGAGTCTTCGACCGCCGTGAGGTAAATATCGTAGCCAGTAACTTCATCCGCAGCCTCTCTTAATGCAGCTGCGGCAGTTTTATATCTGATATCGCTGGTATCAGGGGTCGGGATAATGATGCTGATCGTTTTGTCACCCTGATTAGAGACTAATCTATCAGATTTTATTCTCATGGTCAGACAGAGCCATTGCCTGAAATACATATAAACATTTCCATTGAATAATTTGGACTGTTCTTATTAAGAACTACAACTGATGATTAGTCTTTAAACAGCATGGTTTACATCGTTATTTGATATAAAAAAATTAAAATAATATTTTACGTAAACTTCTTGAGAAGCAGACCAAAATACAACTACATATTACTGGGATAGCTTTGAGTTGATCAAGAAAAAAGATGAGGCGATAATTAGATGCTGGATATTATAATTAGAGTTTGATTAGAATTGACAGGGATTTGGCTGTTAGGATCGGTAAAACCCAAAGGCTACGCGATCCAATACACGTAAGGAGAAAAATTAGGCTCTGCTGTTCAAATACATGCTGCTGGATATTTGAACATCGGTAAACCTGTCACAGCGAAGGTTTCAGGGCGTGTTCGAAAGGGCCAGATAACTGCGATATCAATATATCGGATTCAATTCTGAATTTCGAAGCACAATGATCCGGGGTCTAAACCAATATCGGCCCCATGAGAAAGAAGATCATCAACACTATAGGATTATTCTGCGAACGATCATGCGCCAATGGTTAAATTGAAGTTGGAACCCTAGTCCAAATAGAGCTCCCCATTCCTGTCCAGCAAGCTCTCTATAAGCCTCTTATTCCATTTACTTAGAAAATATCTCTCCGTATCCTTTCCAAACAACTTTGAGTAGTTTAGACCGTGGTAAGTCTCATAGTGGATGCCCTTTACGACTGTAGTCATTGCTACCTTGAATCCTTTCTTGATGGCTTCAAGGCAGAAGTCGATGTCCTCTGATCCCATTCTAAAGTTTTCATCATATCCGCCGGTTGATTTTATAGTATCTCTGCTAATAAAATGATATGCACCAGTTACAAGGCCCTTTTTTGGTAGTTTATAAATATGCGAATTGTAGAAGACAATAAAATCGAGATTCCCCTCTTTCAGATGCCGCTCATACTGCTTTAACATAAAAAATGGAGCTCTGTTTTGCAATGCCATATACTTAAGATATGCCAGCGATAGCGACCTCATATATCCTATTCCCGCATGCTGTATCTTCCCGGTCGGATAAAAGGATAATGCACCCAAGACACCGATCCTGTATGATTCTGCCATCAAAATTGAGTTCAAAAGCGCATCATCGTAAACGAGAAAGTCGTCGTTGATGTTCAGATAATAATCAGCTTCAAGTTCCTCCAAGCCTGAATTAACGGATCTAGAATAATTGAACTCAGAACCTGAGCTCTCAACAGTGGTCAGATAGAAACTGGCAGATTCGCGTGCCACTTGCGAAGCAATGCTCAATCTAAACCGGGCCTTTTTATAAATCTCACTGCTCATATCTGGCGTAGGTACGACTATATTTACTGTCTTAGAGGCCTCCGACTTAACCAGCACTTCATTGTATATTCTCATGCGGATCAAAAATTCAGTAAGATCTCATATAATAGTTTTTTTATGTATATACTTGAGCAAAGTTAACCTACATCTAAACAAATAGAAAAGAAAATGATAAAACATTAATTAATACTATAACAAAGGAATCAGATACAGAACGATATTGTTAGAATTTGTAGACATAAACGCAATAGGTGGTATGCCGGATGTAGGTTTATGAATGGATTATAGATCAGAATTTTTCTGCTTTGGCTCATCCCAATTCCAGGGTGTATCCTCTTTAAAATATTCATCGTTTATAAGCGGCCTCCACCACCATTCATTTTTGACATACCAATCCACAGTAATGGCTATTCCCTTATCAAAAGGCGTCAACTCATACCTCAATTTCGTATTCCTCATAGCGTAGATCACGTCATGACCTGGCCTATCCTCTACGCGCCTGATCGATAACTTCATGTGTTTCCCGATCTCAGCAAGAACTTCTCTATTCTCCAGCGTACCGGATCCTGCAGCATTGTATATTTCACCACTTTTACCGTTTTCCGCAATGTCCTTTATGATCCTTGAAAGGTCTTCCACGTATATCCAGTTCCGCCTCTGCGTTCCATCGCCGTAGAGCGGGACATGGAGGCCCATGATCGTCCTTATTATCGCCTTTGGGATGAATTTCTCCGGATACTGCCTAGGCCCGTATGCATTCGAAGGCCTAACGATCAAAGCATCGACGCCGTACGTGCGTATGTACGATTTCACGAATAGATCCGCCGAGGCCTTCGACGAGGAATATGGCGATGATGGATTGACCGGCGAAAGCTCGTCCACTTCGCTCTCACCGTAGACCTCGTCCGTAGATATGTGAACGTACCTGAAATCGTATCTCCTGGCAAGATCCAACACGTTAATAGGGCCTTCTATGTTAGTATGAACAAAACGCCATGGATCGTTTATCGATCGACATGCGACTCGGCGGCGAAGTTAACGACGGTATCCAGTCTATATCTCTCTACGATTTCTCCAAGGAATGGCGATGCCACATCCCCCTTTATGAAATCGCATTCAACGCCCTTCAGATTCTCCATCCTGCCTGCGTACGTAAGCTTATGGTATACCGCATATTTCCAAGGTAGAAAACACTTACAAATAAAAAGAAATGCAATCAAAATATAATTTTGGCCTTTAGATTTAAAAATTTATTTATGTTGCTTTCACTGTTTAACAACATTTTATAATAATTAACCGTATGCATCTGAGGCAGATCCTCCAACCCTTCCTTGCATCTGTCGATTATCTCCTCTACGCCATATTCAAGATCGAATTTCGTCTCGAATTTGAGCAGATCGCGTGCGGAATCAAATTTTACCTGATAGGATCTGTTGTCTGGATCGCCATATAATTCTAATTTTGTATCCTTTCCCAGTTTATTCATGACGATTTGTGCAACATCCTTTATCCGCATGTTGAGCTTCTCATTACCTATGTTAATAGCTCTCCCGCCGATCTCGTCGTTCGATTCTATTGCTTGGATTAGAGCCCTTGAGACATCCTTTACATGTATGAAAGGTCTATACTGATTTCCGTCCCTCATCATCCTTACGATTCTATTCTTATATCCGTAGAAAGTCATAGCATTAATAACCAGATCTAGTCTGAATCTCTTTGAATAACCGAATACCGTAGCGAATCTTAGAGCAGTTGCTCTAAAGGAGTTATCATTCAAAGAAAGGTTATCCCTCTCAACGGCAACATTTGCTTCCGCATAAGTTGTAAGTGGATTGGTTGGTGTTGATTCGTCTGATATTCCTTCCCTGAAGCCATATACAGAGCATGATGAGGCTACGACGTATCTTTTAGTTCCAAGTTTTTTGGCCAACCTCGCTATCCTAACTCTTCCTATGTAATTTATATCCCAGGTGGCCATTTTGTCAAGATCACCGGATGGATCGTTAGAGAGCGCGGCGAGATCAATAACAGCATCGAAACCACGCAAAAGAGATGGATCGCAGGTTCTAATGTCTTCTCTGATTATGTAAGCGCCGTCATATTCATCCTCCGGATCATCATAATCCAAGAATCCCCTATCGATAACGGATACATGATGACCTCTGCTCAATAGTTCTGGAACCAGTATTCTTCCTATATATCCTGTACCACCAGTTACAAGTATATTCATAACCTTTCATCCTCCTATTTTATAAATTTGTTTGCTCTGAATTCCTTCAGTGTAGGCCATGTCTTATCCTTGTCCGATATTATTTCTGGCTTCATCGGCCATTTTATATTTATATCTGGATCATTCCATATTATGCCTCCCTCGCTTTCTTTATTATATTCATGCGTAGCCTTATAATGAACTATTGAATCTTCCAGCGCTAGAAAACCATGGGCGAAGCCTTCAGGGATCCAGAGCATGTTCTTATTTTCACCGCTCAGTACGGCGAAAACGTATTTGCCAAAGGTATTAGAGTTCTCCCGAATGTCAACCGCAACGTCAAATATCTTTCCAGTTATCACCCTCACAAGTTTACCTTGTGCATATGGTTCCTTTTGAAAATGGAGCCCCCTCAACACCCCCTTTTTTGAAAAACTTTGGTTATCCTGATCAAGATCGATGGAAATTCCGTTCTTGGAGAACTCGCTTTTCTTGTACGTTTCATAAAAATAACCTCTTTCGTCTCCAAACACTTTAGGTTCCACAAGCGTTACGCCTTCTATATCGGTCCTCTTAAATAAGAATGGCATATCATATCACCTCATATTTTTCTCTAAGCATTTCAATTCCAGCATCTATATCCTCAAATTGATATTTAATTATCCTCTTTGCCCTTTCATTATTTAGAGAAGAATCATATGGACGCTTGGCTAATAGTGTCTTCCTTTCACCTTCCATAATTATTCTTCCGCGGTCAATACCTAACCTTTCTTTGATTCTTGTTGCAAAATCAAAACGTGATATCCTAGGCCCAGAAACGTGGATGATGCCATAGAGACGCCTTGAAATGATCTCCCTGATGGCAAAAGCAAGCTGTCTAACGTGTATGGGAGAATAATACGAATCTATGCATGTAACGGTGCCTCCGGATCTCAATGTCTTAGCTACATACAGGGGGAAATTAGTCTTGACGCCATATACCCCAGATGTCCGAATAACTAGCGAATCATCGTATGATAATGCAAACGCCTCTCCCATAAGCTTGCTTAGACCGTAGTAATTTATGGGATTCGGAATGTCGGACTCACTATAATTACCCTTTGATCCGTCAAATACATAATCTGTGGATATATGAATTAGATATGAACCGACAACGGAGGCGGCACGTGCTATGTGTTTCACCGCTATGGAATTGACACCGTAAGCCTCGTCTGCATGGGTCTCGCAGTAGTCTACATCTGTAATAGCTGCTGCATTCACTATAACATCAGGTGATACCTTCATTATCGTGTCTTCGATAGAGTTCGTATTTCTCAGATCAAGATGTAAATCCGACTTTTCACGCCTCGAGGTTCCAATCGCATCATCGATAATATTCATCAATTCAGAACCAAGCTGTCCATCTTTGCCTATTATTAATGTTATCATTACCATCCCCTCACGATGCTTGTCTTCTCACCAACTACGATCCTATAATGTGAATTTTTTCCGTCTCCTGCGATCTTTGACTCACTTCCAATTATGGATTCAGAAATTCTAATGTTATTTACCACTGAAGAATCTAATATCAGTGAATATTCTATATCTGCATCCTTGACCTCTGAGCGATCGCCTATGGTTGTATAAGGGCCGACCCTGGCATTCTCGATCGTAACGTTATTGCCAATATGAACTGGACCTATAATCTTTGAATTATGTATAATGCTTCCATATCCTATGAAGGATCTGCCCAGTACTTCTGAATTTTCTATCGATCCGAAATTCTTCTCTTTGCCGAATCTGTCCAGGAGCTTCATATTCGCCTCGAGCAAGTCGTTTGGGTTTCCGGTGTCCTTCCACCAGCTCTCGGCGATCTTAAAGGTGACTTTACGATGATCGTCGATCATATCCTGCAGCGCTTCGGTTATCTCAAGCTCGTTTCTCCAGCTCGGCTTTAATTCGGCGATGTAATCGAAGACGATCGGCTTGAAGTAGTATACGCCTATGAGCGCTAGATCGGATATGATCTCCTTCGGCTTTTCGACGAGCTTCACTATACGATCGCCATCTGTTACTGCAACGCCGAATGCCCTTGGATCTTTAACATGAGCAAGGAGGAGGGACGCGTCGCTGCCATTGGACGCGATAGGAAGGATATCGTCAAAGAGAACGTTGTCGCCTAAATATACGATGAAATCATCGTTGTCGATGAAATCCTTACACCGGTATATAGCCTCTGCTATGCCCCTGGCCTTTCCTTGATAAATATATTCTATGTTGACGCCGAATTTTCTACCATCACCATAATATTCAATGACCTTTCTTGGGCTGTTTTCTCCCAAAACGATAGCTATATTGTCTACACCGGCGTCCTTCAATTTCTCCAAGGCCCATTGGGATATGGGCTTACCAGCAATGTTTATGAGCTGCTTTGGGCCTGTATGCGTAAGAGGACGTAAACGCGTACCTTGGCCTCCATGGAGGATGATACCTTTCATCACAAGCTTTATGATGTAGCTATTTATAAATTTACTCAGCTGATTTTTATGGAAAATAAAATAATTATATCTATCAGCTAATGTATTAATAAGAAAGTATTATTTTTATTCCTACTTAAATAATTGTGAAATATATCAACAAATGATCCCATGATCAAAGATTGCCGTAAAATATGTATAGTTTTTCTCGTACTGGAGACGAGATAGGAGATTAAAAATCTTGCATACAGATTTTCAACAATTGATTTAAAAATAGGCCTTCTATTTTATAGTTCTACGCTGATAATTTTCAAGAATCCGACATAGACATGCTATCTTGGCTCTATGGAGTTAGCGTAGATGACATTACTTAATTTAGGCAAGACTAGAATGTCAATATGCTAATCCTCTATAGACATGCAATGTATATTAAGATCCATAGTATATTAGAATAATATTCCTTAATTCTTTGATAAATCCATGTAATCAAATTATAAAATATCAAAAAGAAATTCTATTATAAAAAATCCGTATAACTTAACGTGGCTATTCCAACTAAAATCATGAATATGAGCAGAAGGCGATGTCCCATTGAAAAAAGCAACGAGAGTGTCTTCTTTAGTCTTGTTGATTACCGCAACAACTACTTTATGAGCGATGATCCTGATAAAATTATTGAATTCTATGAAGGATTCGAAAACCGCGATCAGCTTATTCAATGGATGAAGGAAAGACCAAAGGGCGCATCTTATATACACGAAGTAGAAGGCGATAAGGACATAATCGTTGTTATACCAACTGCGGACTTCAACGGTAAATACGCAAAGACTTGTCGAGAGGAGATATTCAAAGGTCTGCACATGGTATTCATTGAGAGCGGAGAGATACCGGATCCGTACTTCAACTATTCTCATAGCGTAAACGTTGGAGTTAAAAAAGCGATGGAGTACGAACCAAAATGGATAATCGTTTCGAACGATGACATGGAAAAAATTGATGATATATCTATTTTAATAAAGGATTTACGGGATATAGATCCTGTTGAGGTCAAAACGGTTTATATTGCGAGTTCAGAATACCATAGTACAAAGAGAATCATAATTAAAAAGCGATTTCTGTACAGTCATATAATTCTTCTTAAGCGGCTCATTCTTAATGGACGTGAGTTGCACGAACTTACGAAGAGGAGGATCAAATTGGAGAAAAAATTTTATTGTTCATATATAATTGCTCCGGAAAATCTAATATATAAAGTTCTTGGGAGGGTCGTTGGATCTATGATCGTTGGCATGTCTTTTTGGATCTTCGGAAAAGTTTTGATTTCTGAATATAACGGAAGTATTTTTGACGAAACATTCATAAATGACAGTGAGGATATAGATCTATCATTTAGACTATCAAGCAGGAATTTGAAATATGGGAGATCTTCCTATAGAATTGGAGATAGGATCGGATCAAGTTTAGGTTCTTATAGAAATAAGAAACTAAATATGATCGGATTCGGAATAAATTCTAAAAATATGCTATCGGGCGTTATAAGGGAATTCCGGTCTATAGCAAGTGTAGTGTACCTAAATTCAAAAGACTTCAAAGGATTATAACCTCCATACATTTTTAAAATAATTTAAAAATAGTATAGTTTTTTAAGCGGAAAATCATACTTGAGCATGAAAATAGGTATAACGGGTCCAGATCTCATTTTATCCCACGGCGGAGCTCAAAATCATACACTTAATGTTATCAGAATCCTTTCAAATTATTTCGAATTCATATATTTTCCAGATCCTTACTTTTATGATAAATATAGGCATTACAGAAATGCTGTTAAAGAGCGAGTTAAAACTATGACCTTGGAAGGCCTAAAGTTGCCATCCTCTTTTGACGCAATCCTAGATGAAAATTATAGCTATAATGAGATAATCAAAATCTATTCCGAAGAACAGTTTGATTATATCTTTGATTTTGATTTTAACAGCAGGAGTATCATACCATATGATTTTATTACAGTTTTTAGCAAAATTAAGAACGTCAAATTTGGAGTGGCATTACAGGGTCTTGCTGACATTAGTCTAAGATTGCCGAAATTTTTTTTTGATACCATTCGCCTAGATGGGGGCTTTAAGATACCGTTGTTCAGGGCGTACCAATATTTCATGAGAAAGGTTATGATATACAAGCTTACGCATGCTGAAAATAATAATATAATAATGATAATGAATAAGAATTACTGGGAGAACATAAGGCTGGAGGATCATAATGTCAGGATCCTTTTTCCTTCGAATGGTTGGCTAAACAATATAACATCGGATGGAAATTTAACAAATTTAGATAATATACTGATGAAAAAGCAAGAAAAAATCATCTATTTTGCTAGGCTGAGTTACGGCAAGGGTCTATTTGACATACCCAAAATTCTTCTGGCGATATCGGATAAAAGGAAGATAAAACTCACAGTAGTGGGAAAATTCGAATATGAGGATGAAAGGATAAGGTTTTTCAGAATGCTTGAGAAATATGGTTTATCAGATCTTGTTGACTATCGGGGTTTTCTCGGTGATAAGGAACTCTATGAAGAGATCCTTTCCTCTAAAGTAATGCTATATCCTAGCCATAGCGATTCATTTTCTATCGCTATTCTTCAGGCCCTTTCGCTCCGAACGCCAGTTGTTGCATATAACATCGCTGGTCTCCGTATTTATTCCGGTCTCTCTGCCGTGAAGCTTGTCGATGAATTTGATTATGATGCCATGGCAGATGCTGTAATTGATTTTATAAGCAAGGGAAATTACGATGATCTTTTCAGCGATGCAAATTTAAAAGAATTTCTTAGGCTTCATACTTGGGAAAACGTTGCAGAACAGTACAAAGACGTCTTCGCTAGAATAGCCGAAGATTTAAAAATAAAATGACTTAAATTTATTATGGCATATGGCATTTCGATTTATGGAAGGTGCCATCATCGATGAGTTCACTAGGGTAGGCGGCGGTCAAGTCTTATCGAGATTGATTGCACATACATTCAGCGAGAATGGCATGACCGTACATTTCGTAACAGATTCGAGGCATCCCTTTCTAGATCTTAAAGTGAACATGATCGAGACCCATTATGATTACAGGGAGAATATGCCTTACATCCTTTTATTGCGAAAGATTATGCAGACAAGAGCAGACTTAAAGAATATCTTCTCAAAATATAAGTTTGATATAACTTTCAATAACCACCCTAACATGTTCCTTTATAACGCGGACATCAATGCGCTTCATGGATTTTCATTCTTGGATCCCATAATAGATGAGTATGGAAACATAGAGAAAAGGTTTATTTTTGAGGCCATAAAGCGTTCGCATCTTTATGACATATACGATGGTGCTGTCTTTTATGTCAATAGCAAGTATACTCTTGGTCTTGCCAAGAGTCTGTTTCCAAGACTTGGCATAAAACCAAGGATCATGAAAGTTATCTACATTCCCGTAGAACCCAAAGAAAAGGTGGATCTTTCGAATAAGATGGATAATACGGTAATCTCAATAGGCAGAATAAATAAAGGAAAGAATTATGATTTGCTCATGGATATTGCTCGAAAACTTGACGATTACAGGTTTTACATAGTAGGGGCGGTGAACGAAGGAGACGAGAAATATTATGATTATTTGATGAGGATAAAACCCAAGAACGTAGAGATCATTCCAAATGCTGATGAATCAACAAAGAATAGCCTGTTGAAGAAAAGCTCGATATACCTACATACTAATAGGAAGGAAAACTATGGCATATCCATATTAGAAGCAATGTCATACGGCATCATTCCCGTTGTGCCTAAGAGCGGAGGCCCTTGGCTAGACATAACTGAAGAGGGAAAATATGGATATGGCTATGGTAGTGTGGAGGAAGCTGTTGAAGTTATTGGATCAATTGATCAAAACAGGCGTATCGAGGTATATGAGTCTATGGGAAGGTTTTCATATGATAAATTCAAGCAGGGAATAGAAGATCTTATGAACACAGCAATGAAATGAATTGTTGATGATATGTTCTTCATAAGAAAATTTCATTCAGTTTCTTATCCTCTCAGCCCCTATATCCCAGAATTTAATTTTCAATTTTTTCATTCTATGGGTTATGATCTTAGATTATTCTAGAGTTTGAGAAAATAACTTAATAAAATTATTTTTGGAGTGTTTCTATTATCAATTACAACGATAATACCAACATGTTAGTTCAAGATGATCATTGGTGTCACGAATTTTGTCTAAACCCCGGAACAAGAGAGGTAAATCCCATGCGCCAGGAGACATACCTCTGCTGAACGAAACGGAGGTACTTGTAAAGATGGAAGTTGTAAAGAAGACTGTGATGGGATGCCCTAAGAGCTTAATGAGGACAGAAAGGGATATTTTTGAAGAACACGGCGGTCTGAAGAATGGATTCTATTAGAGAGGCATCAGAACGAAGTATGGGGGTAGAAGGGCCTGCAGTTCCAAGAGAAAGGAGGGCAATTTCAGAACCGGAATATTTGATACTTATACAAGGTTCATTGAAATAGATGTATCAATAGTATCCCCCTACTCAAAAGGCATGTCAACAATAAAATCCCCAGAAATTCTGGGAGCGATACTCTAGAGTCGCTGCTGAAGATCCTCCATATCAAAAATAACATATGCGAGTATAGAGGTGAAGAGACTCCAGAACAGTTCTCTTGATTAAAGGTACATAGCCATATCCTTTGATGCGCAGTTCTTCTTCTTAAGAAGCGATACAGTTGAAAAGGAGCCTATTTTCTTTCCAATGAGCATCAAGGAATCTGGGGAATATTAGATACTTGGCTTCTACACAGCTATAAAGGAATCCCACAACTCCCATGTGGAGGTTGTGAAGGATCTCTACAACAGATGAGTCAGGGAACCTCTGTGGTTCATAGCCGATGAAATACCAAAGCTCGATGAGGAAATAAGGAAGATATATCTAAGATCAGATTTCCAGATCTGCGCGATGCATCAAGGGACTTCGTATCAGAGATGGGGGAGGCGGACAAGACGATAGTAGACAGACAGTTCAGGGGGCATTTCCATCTGAAATAAGGGAATACAGCCTTGAGAGATTCAATGAATCGGATCCTTATGAAAGAAGCATCCAAGACGGGTATACAGTGTGGAGAGGAAGTTAAACTATCTCTTCACCTATCTTCAGTACCCTCAGGCAATAAGGAAATCGATGAATAGCAGCAACATCATTGAATACGAACAGAAAGATCAGAAGATGAATAGAGATAATAGAATTCTTACCCATGAAGGAATCCGCTTTAAAAATCATATATCTTAGGGTCACAGAGCTCAATGCGAAATGGTCTCATAGAATTATAAACGGATATTTTAAATGTAGGGACGAGTTGGAATAAATGTTCAGTGAGAGGTATCCTTAAATTTACATATAATTTGGGATGCCATCGAAGGTCTTGAAAAAAATTAATATAGGATATATTCCGTTGTGGGATTGATGTCCTCGAAAATCGATGCTTTTGATGTTCTTATAGCATTTATTATATTCTGGTCCGCGTTCAATCTATGGATCATATTTTATAGTGTTTATGACTTGTCTAATGGTGGTATAATCGATACATCTACTATTCTTCAGTCCATGTTTTCAGCATTCTACGGTGATCCATTCATAAACACAGTTCCTGGAGGCTCTTTTTTCAGCGTCCATGCATCAACGATAATGTTTATGTTGCTTCCATTCTTTGCAATAGGGCACAATTTCATGACTCTTTATTCAATTCAGGACATCCTAGTATTCTCTTCCGCAGTACCATTCTTTCTTATAGCTAAGGAAAAGCTGGATGACGAATGGTCGGCTTTTTTCATAAGCGTAGCATACATAATCAGCCCCCTTATACAGATCAGCGTCGTGGAAGTTCTGACGCTATTTCTTCCGTTCATTATTTTTTCTTATTACTTCTATGTAAAACATATGCATTGGGCATTCATAATAACATTGATACTTTCCATGTCAACAATGGAGTTCAATCCCATCATAACAGCTACGCTTGGTTTTTACTTCGTCTCAAGCTTCCTGTGGAATAAATGGCATAAGGTCAGTTCGCCAAAAATCAGCAGCAAGTTGAAAAACGTTTTAAGAGAACTGAAAAGTGGACTGTTTGCGATGAAGATTAACCAGCTTAACCTGGGAGTCATAGTTTTGATAACGTCTATTGCGTTTCTCTATTTAGATGACAGGATGATTTTATATTTTTCAAACGGAACACACCTCATAACTTCTAATCTTGCCACAAGCAACATATCTTCCCTGTCCTCTATAATAAGTACATTCAAGATTGGACTAACCTCAAAGATCGATAGCCTGCTGAGTATGAATGAACCATTCCTTTTTCTTTCCTTACTCGATCCATTTGCTCTGCTAGAGCTTCCATGGTTCTTTGCATATTCAATAACTGATTTCGGAGGATACTGGCAGCCGGGCATATATTACATGTCCGCTTATGTTTATCCATTCGCAGCAATTTCCGCCGTTTTTGGTTTGCATAGGATATACAGATTGCTGGAAGGCAGTAAGAACAAAATAAAAGTGATAAGGCACATTGCATTCCTTATCCTCATTGTTGGTATTACGTTCGCGATTTCTGACACCTTTATTCCAATGTCTCAGAGCAACATTGGTGCAAACGCATCGAATGGGTATGCGGTCCAGGAGCTGTCGTCCCTCATTCCCGTAAATGCTTCAGTATATACGGGTGTGAATGAGCTGCCGATAGTTTCATCACAGGCTTACAATACATGGTTTTACGGTCCAGATAGGCAGTATGTAATCTTTAAAACGATGAGCCCTCCAGATCTTACAGGCTATGGTCCTGTCGGCGTTTACGGGGAATACGCACTCTACGAGAGAAATTACAGTGGAAATATTAAAATTTTCAAGCCCTATCTACATGGTTCATCCTCATTTCCTCTCGGATCATCATTTTCATATCATCCACTAACTGGCTATGTCTTGCCAAAAGGAAATTATGATGTCAACTTAAATATCAATTATTTCGGAGAAGATGTTATAGATTTTGGTTCAGGCGGGAAAAGCACACTGTTACTAAATGACACATATGCGCTGGTATATCCGTTTAAGACGAATCAGAGTGGAAACATTATTGCAGTTACAGCGAACGATTTCATGTGGTATGGATACTATGACATTTCGGAGATGATCACGACCTCTCTAAATATAACGTCTTCTTCAATTATAGAGGCTTATACCTATGCAACTTATCAAGATCAGTATAGTTACGGTTATTTCCCGACTTTTGCGAATCTTAAGGCCAATCAAACGTACTACCTTTGGCTCTGGTCTTCAGGAGATCCGGGTGGTCTTTATTTTAAAGGAAGCTACGGATCATCAAATGTCTCATATATAGCGAAAATATACAACAACAGTGGTACCTCACCATATGGATATCAGTTTAACAGGATTTATGGCATAAAGGATTCCAAGTTTATGCCTTCATTTTCTCTTATCTTTTCTTCTAGGTATATTCATTGTCCATCAAATATATCAATAAGCGTTGGTTCATATAATAAATCACAAAAAATAGATGGAGAAATAAAGCTCCATTACTCAACCAGCTCTCCCTATTTTTATATCAATTCCACGAAACTGAATGGCAGTTTGACGATATCTTATACGCTCACATCTGATACAGGGTCACCGATCATTCCGTATGTATATGCATATCCGTATGCGATGCTAGCAATTCCATTCGGGTTCGGTTTCGTATCATATTTCATTTCTGGATCTTTCCGTAGGATGAAAAAGAGAAAAGGAATGCTTTCTTACTTGCCTTTATTTGTATCATTAGCTCTCTTTTACGTCTTGTTTTCATTAAATTACTTTGATGTCGTCCATATTTCGATGAACATATTTACTATTACAGGAATAGCATCCGCTATATCATTTTTTTACTACATACTCAATAAGTTTGGCAATAATAAATGATATATATTTATAAAATTATTAAAAATGTTTTCAACCATATCTTTTAATTATGATCTTATTGATTGATTTTATAATGGTTTCCGAACGCAAAGACCATCGAATCTAGCTATTAATAAAGATAGAGAAATATACTGCAAGTCCGTTGTCGTTTATTTATTTCCTTATGTATATATTACATTCACAAGGAAACATTACAATTCTCCAGTGTATAATGTGACAATGAAACCATATAAACGTAGAATCCTGATTAATCATTTATTAAGAATAACAAGATTTTGTGATACAGCGATCTTCACTTTTAATTATCAAATTCAGACTTCCCTATTTTTCATTATACGGAATATGATAGCAAAGAGGAGAAAATTTTTGAGCCGCAAACATAAGTGAAAGAATCGGCCTTCGTATAGCAATAGATCAAGATACAAATAATAGAGAAAAGGCATAATAATGATAGGTAAGATAAGATATCTGAAAAAATGCATTTAAATTTTATAGTTTTTATGGTGGAGAATCGAAGGGCTTCAACCTATTTTTTCGACGAGATCACCGACGACAAAGGTTCTAAATTATTGGAAATGGGTTTTCCAGAAACCCTGACTGAAAAACTTTTTAATGATCTAATGATCAAAAAACATAAATCTTCTTTAATCAATTTTCCTAAAGGATGCAAGTAAATATAGAAACTTGGTGATCCTTTAACAGGTATATCAGATAGGATTGACTTTTAAAGCATAGGCCAATACTCTCTGATCTTTATGAAAATTATACAGAGAATGGATGAAGATCAAATTATGATCCGGTACTTATTGCGAAGGTTCTACTATCGCAGTGATGCTGCGATCCCTCTGATCCTAGGATAGAAAAGGAGATCAGAGACTGCATATCATTCATGAACTTCCTTGGATATTCTGAATGTTACCTGAACGGAACGCCATATGGTATTTCCGCGAGAGATAATCGAAGACTAGAAAGGATGGTATCGTTTTCAATGAGATAAGGGATCAGATCATAGAAAAAGGAATAAGGATAAAACCAGGAACAATGCAGGATGCCTATTTCATAGAGGCAGATCAGGAGGATACGGTAAATTCAGAGCAAATGATGAAAATGGGAAAATAAATATGTAGAATCAGCAATGAAGAACCTAAATAAAGCAATTTTAAAATTCATAAAATATCGATATATGCAATATGAAATTACGCAGAATGCGAAAGTCCCATTCAAATTAGCATCCAATTTACGAAATCCTACAGCATTATATGTTTTAATGAGAGAAAAATAACATTATGCTCATCATTCTTTGATTCGTTAAATTAGATACCAATATCTTTTCTTGTGCAAGTAAAATAATATTTGCTTTTTAGCAGTTACATCAAGTAAAATATAAACCTTAGCTGACGAATTGTTAGCCCCTACGTAAAGTTATGCGTTGATTCGCAACCAGATGACAAACGGTCAACTCAAGTTCGTCAAATTTGATCTAATCTATCTAAATATTGAAAATTGGAATGTCTTCCTTAGCTGTGATAGATATAAGCATTTTCTCCAAAAGATCATCTATAACATTAACATCAAAATGTTCTTTTGCAATATTCCTTATCTTAATACGCATCATCATATACTTGTCGGCATCATCGCCCTTCATGCTGCTAAATTCGTATATCTTTTGAAGAAATTCATCAACCGATCTATCAGAAATAACTATATTGTCTCCTATCACGTCCTTGATATATAAAAGACCACTTGTGGACGTGCTTATGATCGGTAGTCCAGAAGCAAGCCCCTCAATGCTGGAGACGCTCAGCGATTCATATTTGGAAAGATTGATCATAAGATCAGATCTCGAAAGTATATCCCTCTTCGTGTCCTCATCTACCTGGCCATAAAAATTTACATTCTTTCTGTTTATTCGTCTGGATATATGTTCTGCATCTTTACCTATGATGTGGTAGGTAATAGAATCATTTGACGTCTTCAATATTCTTAAAAGAAGATCTGATCCTTTGTTTTTTGTTATCTTATTTAGGAATACCACGTTAAAGCCATCCGATTCTTTCACAGAAAATTTTGAAAAATCTATATTGCATTGCGGTATCAAATAGATGTTCTTAAAGCCTAGTTTTCTATAAAATTCTCTTTGATAGTTATTCTGCGCCTGCACAATTATATTTCTATCAATATTTCTAAAAATGGATCCTGTAATCACTCTTGATAGGAAGCGATTTAGAGCGTTTTTTCTTGCATCGAGTATTTCAAAATAGGTACCATGGTTAGCTAGTATAACCTTCTTGGTCTTATTATCAGCCGTTTCATTTTTTATCAAGTTTAAGAAAAGGTAATTTGGATTCTGAAAATAGTAAAAATCATAACTCTTAATAATTTCATACGTTCTCCTTCGCTTAATCAAGCCTATCAAACCGACGGAGATATTATGTGTGATCTTAAGGATCAGTCTGTTGGCGAAAGGATCATGTTTGAAGGCATCCTTGATATACGTAATATTACCCGTATTGATATTCTTTCTTTCGAATTCGCTGCCAGATCCAAGTATGGTGACATCATACCCTAAGCGTTCTGCTATAGTGGCTATCTGAATAGCACTACGCTCGCCACCGCCATCGTACTCAAGATTTGATCCTCCTAAAACCACGAACTTCTCAGAAGCCATTTTTACTTACATCGTCAAAATGCATATAAAACTTAAGATCTAAATCTCTTATTTAATCCTAACACCTCAACTTTCTAAAATATAATCCCCATTAGCATTCTAATGATGATTATTTTACCAATTTCGATAACAGACATTATCAATTCTCCGTTGATAGATACCAATGATACTAGTAGGACGTCCTTAAGAGGCAATCCTCCATCTTGAACCTGTGCTTGAAAAGCCACGACGGTATAGATAAGTACTGTTCTGTCTTGTCTGATATCTTTTCGACATCCGGATCGTCAAGGGATAGGGAGACCCCCTTCCTGTACTTCCTCACTAAATTAAGGAATGATCGTGTTATTGTATCTTCACAGTAGAGACTGTTGAGTTTATACATCACGATCTGGACGATCTTCTCACTCTTTCCATATGGGAGTTCCCTAATGGATTCCGAGTCATTTCCCAACCTGTGGAGGTTCTCTCCATCCTGGTAGAGCATGAACTTGATCAGTTTCTTGGCCATATCAAGTTCGTTCTCTCTACCTGAATCCTTTACCCTGTGCAAGCTCCTTTTCTATGTGGAAGAGACCTCCCTGTCCCCATATACGTATGCCGAGATATGTTAAACTTACCCAGAACAGAAGAGTTGTGGTATCCTTCCATTGTTATGTATGTTTCTCCGTTAACATTGAATATTTCCAGCGATCGGACAAAGAAATCGATCAATTTTTTCTGAGAGATAGGCAAGGATCGATGCAACAGAGCTTCGTTTATGAATCCCCCAGCAGTGCCCTATATTTATTAATGCTGTCAATAATCATGTACTGTTCGCCATATGCAGAGTAACCTAACAAATACATAACGACATCCTGTACTGGAAGCATATACTTCCCAATAGTCTCATGCGGTATCATCATATTTCCAAGTATGCGGAATAGATCCATCGCTTCTCTTAGGGGTCTTTATCCTCGACTTGACGCCCTTCTCCTCCGCATCGTCTTGGCAATGCTTCCTGGAGCCGTAGATCGGGGAACGAGCAACAAGAGAATACCTGCAGTTCCTGCAGATATACATCTGCTCAGTGAAAAGAGATCCGTTCTTCATAGTCCTTAAACACGTACCGTTACTCATGAACCTATGAGATAGTTTTCCTTCAGTTCCAGATACATTATGGATTTGTTATTGAACATAAAAACTGGAGATGAACATATGGATGAGAAGTCATCGGGTGATGTTGAAACTCTCCTGAACTCAGTATATGGCGCTTTCCACAATCGCATGTAAAGAAATGGTTCCATCATATTTCATGCTTTCAGTCTTGTGTTATGAATTACGAAGAAATCGGCTGATTTTTTACAATGCCGTTTATCCCATCGTAATGCGACGACGATTCCTTTAGCTGAATGCGGATTATACAGGAAAGATAATTTATATGAGATTTATTAATTTATGATAATATATTATTACTTGAAGATAAAGAAGTATTCATTTTCAAAGTAGAGTATTGTAATCGTAGTTACGAATTGCCATAAGAATAGACATGAAATTCCAGTTTCTGCAGAGTCTTCTCGCATCTTTATCATCTTTCATGTCAATTCATGATAGGAGATATTTCGTATGGTGATACAATACCTACAATACCAACATGGTATCAATGGAATTATGAATTCCTTACGTATTTTACAGAATTTCAGGCATAGGATAGGATTTCAGTGATCATTTGGTATTGTTACATAGTATTGTAAAGCTACAATACCATTAAAATCTCGTATTTTATGGGCTTTTCTATAAATCTATATGTAGGGGTATTGTATGAATTTATAATTGGTATTGTATAGGTTAATTTTTGTATTGTATAATTAAACAATTCAATCTAATGCATGCGATCTTTTTGTCCAACTGTCTATCTCTTAGGATTCGCCCCATATGGTATTGCATTATGGTATGTAAAATATATTATCAATACCATAATATTAATATATAATGATGCATTGACTGTTTATGAGCAAAAAAGATGGCGAAATAGTCTATCTGATCAGAGCAGGCTATTCGCCTACAACTATAAGGAAGAAGACCGGAACCAGCATAAGGCACATCGAGGTAGTCTATAGAAGTATAAAGGATGATCTTGATCCGGAGCTCTGTGACGCATACGATTATAAATTCGCAGAGCTGAAGGAGAAGAACTACGATCATGTCAATGATGCTAAGGAGAGGCAAAGCCAGTTAAGGGATCCGGACATAATGAGACAGGAGCAGGAAAAGAAGATAACCAGCGCCCAGCAGGCAATCGGCGTCTCAAAGGAGATAATGCAGGACTGGGAGGAGCGCCTTCGTGCCGCAAAGAAGATGAAGGAATGGAACGATAAGTACGGCTTCCTGATCAAGGGCTTGGCCTTCAAGGACTTTGAAGATATGATAGAGCATCTGATGCCACTGCTTGTTGGATTATACAAGAATTCAACCGCAAGCGTATTCGATGAAGTTCTCGATATAGCTGCCGCCCGCAAACTGGCCGATCTTTTATGAATTTTGCTCTCTAAAAATATTTATTTCGATTCAATATTTTTACTTGATTTGATCAAAAGAGATCCTTTATTTCTTCGCTCCATATTTTAATCGATCTTTTTGAAGACTAAACCGCTTATTATGCTTGATTAATCGATAATGACGACTCTTTGAATATTCCTTTTTAATTTCCTTTCCCATTTCATAAACTCTTCTCCCAAGCCATTCTATGATTACGTATACTGCTATTATTGTACTATTTAGTATGGATATGCCCGCCAATATGAAAGTTTTTACCTCTCCTATTCATGAGACTGATACTAAGCCTGATGCGACAAAGATGTTGATCGATAAAGTAATATAATCCCAACAAACGATACGAATTCAAGAATAAACAGCATACGCTTAAAAACATCATGTTTGAGAATGTAAGGGGATTGGGAAAATACATATCAGGAAAGGTAAAAGAACTTAAGTTCAAGATATCGGACATTGTAATCAAGGAACGATGATATGGAGATGAGACTATTTCGATCAGTTTCAGCTGGCAGAAAGGATGAGGAAAGCAAATTAACGTCGAATATGAATAGAAAAATTTTTTTAGGACAGAATGATAGATCCTTTAAGGAAAGCAAGGATAGAAATGAATAAAATTGATTATGAGGAAGAGTATATATATATATGCACAAAAAACGAATAGCACACATTTTGTCCGTTGTCTCTAAAGAAGCTAGAATGGGAGATAAAATAGGAATAATAGGCTATTCTGTGTTTGATGATATGTTTAGAGAACATATTAAGAATGCTTTCTTCTATAATATTGTACCGAATGAGGATTTCATAGAGACAAAGTATCAAAAGTATCATGACTATATAATCTTTTATGATATAACAGATAGTAGCTCTAGTGATCCGCCCATTAAATTTGATTTGATCATATTTACGGAAGTTCTCGAACATCTTTTGGCAAAAGATGAAATTATATTAATCAACATTTCTAAGCTTATAAAGGATCGTGGAAAACTTATATTTTCTGTGCCAAATGTATCGGCTCTTGGTAAAATAGTTTCATTAAATTTTGGCAAAAATCCGTATATGACTAAGGATCAAATATTGAACGGGTCTTTTTCTGGATATGGGCATATAAGAGAATATTCGTTTAACGAGGTTAAGACTCTTCTCTCAAAAAACTTTAGGATTATCCGATTAGAGGGATGGAATGATTATCCTAATAAGTTTAATAAAATCTCTAAAATTTTACCAAAAATCTATGCGGAGACAATATTCGCATTGTGCGAGAAACCATAGTAATCAAGTAATTGCATTGATTACACCTTCTTCATATTTTTTAATTGCATTAATAAATTCTGCTCCCATTTTTTCTAAGGAATAATTTTTTGATGTTTCGATGCCCTTATAGGCCATTTCTATTCTTTTATCTGGATGATCTACCAATTCGATAACTTTTTTTGCTATAGCTTCTGGATCCATTATAGGAACAAGATGTCCATTGATCCCTTCATTGATCATTTCTTCTGGCCCACCACATGCTGTAGCAACAGGAACACAACCGCATGACATAGCTTCAAGTACAGGTGTAGAAAAACCTTCCACCAATGATGGCAATATAAATATGGAAGCTATGTTGAAGAGCTTAATATATTCTGAATCAGAAACATAGCCATGATGTTCAATATAAATAGGTATTTTTTTATTATAAGTTCCGAAACTTATTAATTTCACTTCAGGTCTCATATTTTTTATAATTTCTGCGGCTTTTATTCCGATGTCCCCACCCTTATCTTCTCCTGATCTGAGTTGAATTAATACTAACTTGCCATCTCTTTTCTCCGGAGCGATTATGATCTTTCCTTTGATATGAGAAGTCACAGTTATCTTTAAGGGTTTTTCAGTACTAAATCTCTCTAACATTTTTCTGTTTATAACGATTTTTTTTAATGGCAAATCATAACTTTCATTAGCTAATTTCGATAAATTCTTAGAAAATGATGGATCGTCTTCATTATTTTGGACCAAGTAATATTTTAGGCGAGCATCTTTAGATGAAGCTACAAAGTAGGATGTTTGCCAGGCAGTAGCTATGAGTCGTTCTGTATTAATTTGTGGGATGTCAGGTGATATTATATAACTAGGATCTTTAAAATTAAGTTCTTTAAGGAACTCATACCTAACATCCGGTATTATTTTTTTTATTAATTTATTTTTTTTCTTAAGCAGAAAAATAAGGAATCTAATTAAATATTTGCTATTTAGTATTTCATAGATTTTGTATTTCAAAGATTCTTTTTTAAATTCTTCCAGCAATTGTTTATCTCTGGTGATTTTATATAATCCTCTATTAATATCTTTAAGAAAAATCAACAGAACACTATATCCTTGGCTAAT
This sequence comes from Thermoplasma sp. Kam2015, assembly GCF_003205235.1. Taxonomy (NCBI): domain Archaea; kingdom Methanobacteriati; phylum Thermoplasmatota; class Thermoplasmata; order Thermoplasmatales; family Thermoplasmataceae; genus Thermoplasma; species Thermoplasma sp. Kam2015. The sequence continues at coordinate 117,475 of NZ_QJSM01000020.1, forward strand.
GAGGTATTCCCTCAATTCAAATACGACCAAATAACCTCCAGGCGGTGCGAAACTAAAACCGGGAAGAATGAAAGTGAAATCATAACTTCTATTATATAGTCTCATTTAATTTGTTCATAATTCACATATTTATAAAGTTTCTGACAGTCGATTATTATTTACCCCATTATAGTGTTATGAATTTTGTCTAAATCTCTGGAACAAAAGAAGTAAATCTCTTGAACCGAAGAGACACGAATGAATATGGAAAGGTGGATGAGAAAACGACTGTTAAAAGGCTGTGAATGGATATCTGGAAACATTGATGAAAACAGAGAGGAATGTGTTCATAGATGAGTATGAAAGAACAAAGAATGGATTCTATTACAAAAAAATAAAAACTGAGTTTGGAGAGATAGAAAATCAATCAGTACCAAGAAATATGGGAGGTAATTTCAGAACTGGAATATTTGATCTTTATTCTCTTCAACACATATATGGATAATTAGGTTAACCATATAACCTTATTAATTATCCATTCTAAGGGAATATCTACAAGGAAAGCTTAAGAAATAAATTGATAATAATCTGATACAATATTCCAGAACAGATATAGATCATCCATCTCAAGAATAATAAATGCCACTATAGAGGAAGTTAATAGATTACATTCAAGATACCTTGATTATAGATACATAGGAATATTCCTTGATGCATTAATTTCCTTTATTCTTCTTCCACGTAAAGGATACTGTGCAGAAGGAGTCAATAATATTTAACATGGGAATTAAAGAATACCATCTCTCATATACAGAAGTTGTAAAAGACCTATACGGTAGGGATATAAGAAAGCCTTTGCAGTTCATAATAGATGGTATCCCAAAACTTGATGAGAATATAATAAAGATATTCCAAGAGCTGATTTTCAATTATGCACGGTACATGCATCAAGGAACTTTGAATCAGATGTTAGTAAATATGATAAATAAACGATAGATGAACATTTCAAGAGATTCATAAATTAGAATTCAAATTCCTATGGAATAATAAATACTCTCGACTGATTATAACATCTATATGAACAGGAGAAACAAAAAAATTCAGAGAGTTAATTATGACAACATAACCACTCTAATGATATATGAAGGGTGCATTGCATCGGCTTACTGGTCTGAATTATCTAAAATATTCAATTCGTTGGCCAAGGTTTTTCATTTTGAAACAAGGAAAAACTTATCATATTTGTGGAACATGAATGCATCCGATCCAGTAAATGCCTTGCTGAACTACGGCTATGCAATACTTGAATCAATAATAAGGAAAGATATCAACACGATAGGTCTTGACATATACATAGGATGTCTGCATGAAACGGCACCGTCCAGCATCCGCCTATTTACGATTTACAGGAACTGTTCAGGTATGTTGTTGATTATTCAGTCATCGAAGTACTGGAAACAGGATTGAAGAAATCGGATTTCATAACAACCGAGGATTACCATATCAGATTGAAGCCAAATACAGCAAAGCTATTGATTGAGAAAATTAAGAACAACTTCAACAAGCGTTATGAGTTTAGTAATAAACAGCATTTATTAGAGAACATCATGTTTGAGAATGTCAGGGAATTGAGCAGATACATATTAGGAAAGGTCAAAGAGCTTGAGTTCAGGATACCTGACATTGCGATGTCAAGGAATGATGACATTGAAATGAGGAATATGGTCATGTCAATTGATCCTGATAAAAGGAAAGAGTTGAAGATAAACAAATCTACATTGTGGTATGAACAGAAAAAGATTAAAAGGGAAAGACCATAAAGATGTATGGAAAAACAAAGGTGAAGATTGAATGAGGCTAACGAATAAAATAAATTACCTTCATCTTCTCCGGAGAAACTTCAATAATTGGTTATCCATTGGATTATATTTATATAGGGGAAAGTGGGCTCTCCCATCAAACAAGAAATTCCTGGTGGTATTGCGAGATCATACTAGGATCAAACTTTGGGGTTTAGAGATAAATCTCTTGTTTTCCTTATTAAGAAAGGGAATACATATAAATGATGCACTTGACTGTGTAATCAATAACAGAATCCCATTTAAAAATGAATTTGACGTGGAATATAACATCTCAATAAAGGGGTGGTGCAATGAAGGAAACATAAATAATGGAAATATTTTTGATGTCTTTTTATCAGAAGAATATCGTTTTTTGAATGTCTTTGAAATGGACGTCATAGATGTAGGAGCGAGTATCGGTGATTCCCCTATCTATTTTGCCCTGAGAGGAGCAAAGAGAGTAATAGCTTTAGAACCTTTCCCCTATTCATATTCGTTTGCAGAACTCAATGTCAAAAAAAAATAACCTGACTAATAAAATAGAAATATTAAACGCGGGATATGGTGAAGATGGATTTGTTATCGTTGATCCAGATAAAGAATCTTTTGACTATACTCAACTATCTGCTTCTGACAAAGGAATAAAGATTCCAATATATTCATTGAAGACCTTAATTGATCATTACCAAATTCATGAAGCGGTATTGAAAATGGATTGTGAAGGTTGTGAATATAATCTTTTAAAGGAAAATAACGAAATATTAAGGAAATTTAAACAAATTCAGATCGAATACCATTATGGCTATGTGGAGTTGAGGAAAAAACTCATGAATGCAGGATTCGACGTAAGGTATACGCAGCCACATAAATTTTATGATCGAAGAGAAAAGATAAATCCTAATATGGAACTGGGATATGTCTACGCTGTCAGAATGGACTAAATTCTGCTTTCTTATCTGATAGTCAGACTAAACTTGAGAAGAATTGTCGTTGCCTTCACGGGAATACTTGCATATCTTAGAGGACGTCCTGGCACAGTATGTAAGGTATGATGATCACAAATTCGATTACATCGATAACATAACTGTTAAGAAGCACATCATTGCTGGCCGCATTCGATACATTGGTAAGGAAACTAATAACCTCGATGAAGTTGAGATAACTGGATTAGATGAAGATTATTACTTAGAGTATACAAAGGATCATGAGATTGTTAACAGCAAGGAATTTCTTGATTGGGTTTTAACGTTGAAGCCGAAGAATATCAGAGATAGGGGAATATCACATCAAGCCCTATATTACCAAAGAACAATAATTAAAAACGGAAAGAGTTTAAACGTTAAACAAAAAGTTGTTAAAAACTTATTACAACTATACAAGGAGACTGTATTAAAAAACAAAAAATAATATTTTTATTCTAAGATTTTACTTTATATAAGGTGCAAAAGTTTTCGGCTTGTCTATATCCCCCGACATATAATGGACCTTAAAAAATCTGAACTATCATTAATATAGGTGTATCTTGTCCTACGCTGTATAACCGTAGTTATACGGCGATATTGATTGACAACCATCTATCAATATATCCTGCCTTGTTTGGCCATGAAATTATGACAACCATGGTTAGTGATAAAATGGATCGGATATTTAGTTTACAGCTTTATGAAATGTCAAGCCCACCAGTATACGCAATTGAATCTAAAAAGGCCTTTACAGGACCTATGTTGCCTTAATACGCCTTGGAGCATGGTAATGGAATGTTGGTAAATCCAAGAGAAGGTAGATGAATAAATTGGCCATTTATAAAATAGCAGATAGACCATAACAACTGAATCATAATAAGTTGCTGCATTCAATATTAATCAAAAGAAGGCATTATAGAGCGACACTCATCCCTATTGTATAGTCCCTTATTATGTCTATGGAATATCGAAATAAATACTATTTTATATTGAAGAATGTCTACAAATAAAAGATATTATACGATTGTATTTTATCTATGATGAATTTATAATCGATTCTAGGAGATCTGATCTCATTGTCGATACAAATACATTCTATGCGTGCATAATACATTTACGAGCGTTGGTTATGAAAATTCATAGATTTCAATTCATGTTAAGCGATATACAATATCATATTTTTAAAGAATCGAAATTAACAATATAAAGTTCTATATCATGCGGGAAAATAAGATGAGAGCCATGATTCTTACAAATTATTCAGAAATAATATGCGTTGGAAAATATGAAATCAGGACATCTACCTATTATATGACATCGAACTTTGGGATAGCACTTCTTGAGTGCGACTTCAATACAAAGTGTTTCCCATCATAAATGTATTGTGAAATATGCACTACTTAATCTCGATAAAAGCGATATTTAGAAGATTCAATATCGCAAGTTCACTTACTTAAATATTCAATGCAATCCTGGTGTAATACCTTATGAATTTTCTTTGAACAGCATGTTTTACATCTTGTCTTAATTCGACTATACTGCATTTACTGTGAGCTACTCCTAAGTTAAAGCATCGGAGCTTCCTTTCGTCGAAGAGACCTCTGCCTTTCCGGACATCCGTACAAGCCCGATGTTGCGATCTCCATAGGCGTGAATTCGGATCGCACCGATCCTACTCTTATCAATCCTATTTTCCTTATGTTCTTTGATGCGTTGTGATCCCTGTCTATGATGAGACCACATACATCACAATGATATATGCGATCTGATAACTTCAGATCATGCTTTATGTTACCGCATGATGAACATATCTTAGATGATGGATCGAATCTTCCTATCCCTATTATATTCTTTCCATATTTTTCTGCTTTCCATTCCAGTCTCTGCTTGAAGGAATAGAAAGAAACATCGTTCAGACTCTTCGATATATGATGGTTCTGCATCATTCCTTTTACGTTCAGATCTTCGATGATGATGGTATCGTACTGCTTGGCTATCGCAGTCGATATTTTATCATCGAAGTCCTCACGCATGTTTCTCAGCTTCATGTACTCTTTCTGTAATTTAAGTATATGCTTCCTTCTATTCTTCGATCCATTCTGCTTTCTCGATAGCTGCTTCTGGAGTTTCTTTATCCTTTTCTCTAGCTTCTTTATGAATCCTGGATTCTCTATTGCTATACCGGGGGAAAGAGTTGCAAATTTCTCGATGCCTAGATCTATGCCAACGGAGTTCTCTGCAGATAATGGCTTCTTCTCTGGTAGTTCCTCTGGTATCTCATATATTATGGAGCAGTAGTAATAACCTGAATCCTTGGTTATTACTATCTCGTTGATGTCTTTAATCTCGGACAGCTTCTTCTCAGAGCCCTTGAAGTATATGCCTTCTGAGAACTTTGGGAAATATATTCTGTTTCCTTGAATTTTGATGTGCTGTGGTACTGCAAAGTATTCGTTGATACCTTTCTTTTTGAATTTAGGATGTTCAGTATTCTTATGGAAGAAGTTCTTGAATGCATTGTCTAAGAAACGTAGGGACATCTGTAAGGATTGTGAGTTTATTTCATACAGCCATGGATATTCCTTCTTGAGTTCGATGAGCATGTTCTGTGTGTCCAGATAGCTCAATGAAGATTTCTCCGCATCCCTATGCGTTATATAGTATTCATCCCTCTTCGCTAAGAAGTAATTGTATACGAATCTACAGCTGCCAAAGTGCTTCTCCAGTAAAATTTTCTGTCTTTCATTTGGATACAGCTTCACTTTGGCAGCCGTTATCATTGATTATAGATATGATGAGATTATTTATAGATCTTTCATGTATTGGGGGGAAGTCCGTGTATCTCCTCCCTGAAGGTCGGAGCTTTCTTGCTCTTTTTTCTGTAAGGTTACAGGATTTATATTTAATGATAAACGTAAGACGATGACTATGCTCCTTAAATACTGCAGGAAGAAAGTATGAATCATCTTATAACTTCAAAGTTAATTCGCAGCTAAGGTCTGAATCAACAGAAAATTTTAATACGGATTACCGTATATACGGCTAGATGGTTAAAAGCAAGATAACAGTATCTGTAGATAAATCGGTGATCGAAAATGCAAAGTTAGCCCTGTTGAAAAAACGGAGGACACTTAGCGATTACATAGAAAAATCACTTCGATCACTTTCAACATCAGAGATCATTACTGATCTATGCGAGGAGCTTGACATTGATTGCGAATACATCACCGGAGAGAATGTTGAGAGGAACAGACCTGATCTTACTGGCAAGGCCTTGGCAGAAAATGAAATAAAGGAGATGAGGGGTGAACGTGCCTCGCATCTATCTTGATACCAGCATCTTGGTCAAGAGATATGTTAAGGAGGAAGGAAGCGCAATAGCTGATGAATATTTCCATCAAGCGGAAAGAGGAGAGTCGGTTATCTGCTTATCTGAAATCAATCTTGGTGAAGCGGCCGTTGTCTTCGATAAATACTCTAGGAAGATGGATATTGATGCGAGGAATCGCATGCAGGTTATGTTAAGCGAACTACGATCCCTTGAAAGATCCTCTTCAGTGGAAATATATCCCGTTGACAGTCATACCTTAAGAAAAGCAATCAAAATTGTTCTGGAATACCATATATATGTGGTGGATGCAATTCAACTTGAGACCTGTATTGAAGCGGGTGCAACGCTTTTCTGCTCTGGAGATACGGAACTCAATGCTATCGCCAGGAGAATCGGCATCGAGACCGTACCCTAATACCCTCTCATCACAAAAGGGACGGAAATTTCTTACTCGACGACATGCAGCTGATGTCCGCATGAATCAGGTATCCCGCTGGAGACGTTTTTGCGGACATGCATTCGGATTTCAGCGATCTTACCAGAGACAGAGTTTTCGTGCAGAGCTAATGCCAAAATAATAAACAAGATAAAAATTGGAAAATCCGCAAAAATTCTGAAAACAAAGATATCAGAAGGTATATTTTTATTAATACAAAGCTTTAAATAATAAGTCTAATTATTAAAATTAATGGGTTCTTCTTCCCTTTCTAAACGGAAGGTCATAGTGATTTTCGTTTCTATCGTTTTAATTTCTGCTTTTGTAGCATGGTTGGCTCATATATCATTGAATAAAAACTCAAATAATGATCAGACTGGATCTGAAGCCAATTATAACGTGACTACGTTATATTTTAATGGATATCAATTCACATTAGTAGCAGGAAAACAGGTCATAATTTCTGGTCCAGATATGTCGATTATGTTAAATTTCTCTCCCTTTGTGGGAAAGAATGGCAAGCTTTTGAATGATACTCTGGTCTTCACCGGATATCATATAATAAATGACAGTGTGCAGAGATCTTTGGTGCTCATAGATACATATACAACCGGATCCATCAGCTACATATTCAATCCAGATAATAATACAATTGGCCTTGCATATGTGATGTCAGAGGTTGACAATATGTATGTACGCTTCAATTTTTCAATTGGACAGGCTTACGAAATATATTCAGGAGAATTCCTTTATCAATACACCCCTAGCAACCCGAATTACGGAACTTATCTTGTTTCGTCCGGTTTTCAGCATAGGCAGCTTTTCTATGAGGAACTTCCGTTTACATCCGTCACAATTTCCTGGGAGCAAATGCCTACAAACTTGATCTGTTATGAAGATATTTCTATAACCCCCGGCGGAGATTATGTGCAACTATTAACCGGGCCATATAATATTCCACAGAACAGCTATTATTCCTATAATGCGTTTTCTATTCAGGTGGAATGACGCCAAGTGTTGTATGGTGATATTCATGAATAAGAAGATTGCTGCAATCATTGCAACCATGATTGTCATACTGATCGTGAGCTTGCTCGCATTCTATTTCTCTCAGAGTCCAGTTCCGAAGGCTTCGGTCAGAAAGGTGTATCATGAATTCCATGAAGGGGCGCTACATCTGGATAACATCACAGTAAACATACTAGGGGGAGGATATTCCAGTCTTAAGCGGGGAACAAGCAACCATACTATATTTTCTGGTTTCTATTTTAGCAATGAAAACGGTAATATTACAGGAGATTCCCTGACATTATCGGACTCAAATACGTCCGCCATTGAGATTATAAACATCACCAACCTGCAGCTGATCATAAAGTATGACTTGTATAAGGATCGATTCACGGAGACATATGCCGTGAAGAATATGGGAAATTTTCAACAGCCATTGAACTTCGTATTGAACCTGTTTTCCTTCAATTTGACAAACGTGACCATATTTGAGGGGTATCCCAACTCATCCACAAATATAACACTCTCTCCTCAGACATTCTTTGGAATTAGTGAAACATACGATATGTATGATACTGCGATATATGGTGTTCAATGGGGAAACGGAACAAATGTTAGCGTGAATTGGTACAGCTTGGAGGGTATGCTGTCCAGTTCAGAATTGACGTTCGCAGGGGAACCGTCCTATATCTCAACGCAAATGTACGTCTATTTCTCAGGCGTCAAAATTCCGGAGGGGACCACGCTGGACATAGGAAATATATTCATGTCCTTCTAGACCGATCGATGGATACCAAATTGGCAAAATATATGAATCACTGAATTTGCTGTGATTCCCCTCTTTCGCTTAAGGAAAAATTGTCCAGCCATCAAGATATCCGTTATCGACAGTTATGGCAAATATGATAGAAAGAAAAATAGTTGAAGGGAAATGAGAAAAAAACACAATGTGCACGATCGTATCATATTTAATCCCAATAAGTTCATCGCCATGAATATATGCAATGTAATATCGAATATCAAAAACATTAGAAGATCCGTCAGTGATGACTATATGCTTCTCAAAATGAAGGATATTTTTCTTATCGCACATCAGATAATAAAGAGTGGATTGCTTGGTCTCCAGAATGGATATTAAAAAAAATTCTTATGGTCAAGACAGTCAGATGTGCAATTATCCGAAAACTCCAGCGGATGTGGGATGTGACGTCAATCTTATATTTTCATAGATCTGACTAAAAGATATAAATATGATTAAAAGATACTAAAATATGAAGAAGTCTATACCTAATATATTAGTGATCGTGATAGCTATAATAGTAGCTATTTCCGCCTTTTTCGTCGGATTCTATGTGCACCAACCTACAACCAATAAATCGGAGGCCTACGTGGTGCATATGGATGGTATCGCCATCTATGATACCTATTACCCATCGAACCTCAGTGGCCTGCAAAAAATAGGCCCAACCTCCTGGACTCAGTATGCTGATAACCAGTCGAGAAATCCGGTATTCAATTCCGATCTCTCAGCGAAATGGCTGATAACGCAATATCAGAATTTCAGCAATATCAGCGCCTTCATGACCGATTTCAAGAACCTTGGATATGGATGGATAACCGGGTACGCACAGATGACAGGCGATGTTGTTGGACCTAGCTTAGTGAACGGCATAGTTTATGTGACATCCAGTATGGGTATGCTCTATGCCATCAACGCAGCTACCGGTGGAGTCATATTCATGTTGAGCGTTCCCTCTTCATCATTCATGTCTGAAGCTTTGATATACAATGGCATAGGTTATATAGGATTGGGCAGCGCATTCTTCACCTACGGCCAGGGCCTACTGAATGCAGTTGGAGGCGGCCACCGTGGCATGTACACGGGAATAACGGGCGTTCTGGCATTCAATGCCACTAACGGTAAACCAATATGGTTTTACATGACAAAGTCGCAGGCAATGCCGACCGGCCTAATTGCAAACAATACGCTATACTGGGACGATGGGGATGGAAACGTATACGCCTTTAACCTGACCACAGGATCGATCATCCACAGGTTTTATTTTGATGGCAGCGCCAATATGGCAAGCCTGGCCTACTATTCCGGGAAGCCCGATCTAATAATAGCCGGATTCTCCCCAGGTTATCCAGTCAATATGTCTGCGCTCGTTGAGCTTAATCTCAATCTAACTCCGTACAGGATAATAGACGTTCCATTTGGCGCAACATCAGGCGTGGGAGATGCAGTGCCAGCGGTCTATGGAAATTATCTTGTGGACAGTTTCACGGGCTATCCCGTTTACGAAGGGCCAGAGCTGACGCAGATAATGGTGAAACAGGTGTTCATGGTGGCGAATGTTCTCACAGGGAAGATAATCTATGATGAGAATCTAACCGGTTTCTACCATGTGGGCGGCACGAATAACGGCAATTCGCCATTGGTGATAAACGGCACAGCCTATGTACCATCGATCATCGATCACGCGGTCTTTGCCGTCAACATATCCACTGGAAAGATACTCTGGAAATCGGCCAGTCTGAACCAATATGCATTCCTGCATGATCAGCCGACATTCTACAAAGGTGATCTGCTGGTGCCTGATCTCAATAGCATCACTGTTCTGAATTCGTCGAACGGCAATATCATCGATAATTACACGACGCCATACATATATGCCATACAGCAGCCGCTTGTGATAGGCAACACGATGATCGAAAGTTCAATAATGAACTACGTTTATGCCGCACCATTGAATAACGTTATGGATTAAAATAAACCATTAAAATGACTACCCATTTTATTTATTTTATTCTTGAGGAATTTGAAGATAGTGTATCCATCTATTCATGTTTTCCTCGATGCTAACCAATTTTCAAATATCAATCGGAACATGCCTTTTTAAGGGATGGTATCTGACAGAAAGGAATTCGGCCATAGAGCATCTTCCGTCTGTATTCTTTCGCTTTCTCATTTCAAGGGCATTTGCTGCTATTGCCGTAATGGCATACCTGACATTTTATATGTGGCTTATAATAGTACTATATCATTCGGTTTTTCTTTCCGGTATGATCGTGACAATATACCTTAGCGTTGATATCCTACTCTCCTTTCCAATCGGGCATCTTATCGACAGGCATAACAGCACCGTTCTTAATATGTTCTCAAGTGTTCTGATGCTCTCTGGAATTTTATTGATGTTCACAGGCTTCAGTCTCCCACTTTTATATTTCAGCACAGGACTGCTTGTTTCAGGCTTCAGCCTCAAAGTGGACTCATTCCCAGCTGTAATGAAGAGGCATCTTCATGAAGTTCAGTTTAAGAGGGCCGTGTCGATAAATTATATGAGTGTTAGCGCATCCTCATTGATTGGAACTCTTGCGGGTGGGTTGTCCATCATCTTTCTGAGCAAATCATTTGATTATGCTATCCTAAGTCTGGTCATTGTCTCATTGGTGCTTTCCTGGCCCGTAGATGAAGTTTCATACAGATCTAGAGCCTCGGATATCTCCAGCAGGGGCGAGATGAAGTACATAGGATCATTTTTACTAAGGATCTCAGGATTTCTTATACTAGCATTCTTCATCAACGGATTATTCATCTCATTGAATACCTATTCATCTGGACTGTTTCACCTGATTCTCAAGGCATCCCCGGTGTATTATACGATGTTTAACATCGCATTACCATTAGGAATGATAGCTGGATCTCCGATCACAACAATTGGTTATTTCAAAAAAGATAGACCAATTCTGATATCGATCATGATACTTCTGTTTTCACCGCTCATATTCGTCTTGGCCGTCAGCTCTAATCCATTACTTGATATCATCGATGCATTCGCTATCGGATTGATTCTTCCAATAATCAATATTCCGATAACTGCAAATCTCATGCGTATAATTCCGCAGAACATATATGGGCGAGTGATGTCCTTCCTGAAGATATTCTCTAGCGGGGCCTCACCTGTTATGGGTGCGGTGTTCTCCACTTTATCACTGTTTTCCTCAATCCCTAACATCCTCCTGCTGGTAGCTGTACTTGTTCTGCCTCTGGCTGTGTATGGGATGATCATAATTCCAAGGTTCTTCAAGATTGGTGATCATGGCATACATCAAGATCTGGCAAAATAATCCTTGTATCTCGTACAGAATCTTAGATCAAGATATCTATTTAATAGTACGACGCAGATCAAGGTCGTTATAACTACCTTTATATGTTAATTTCTCTTGATCAGAACCATGGAACACAAATGCAGCAATTGTGGAACTGAGATGGAGAATGTGGGAGATATGAAATTTAGAGTAGGGGGCTTCACTGGTATAGGCGGTATGTTCCTCGGAGGATGGAATGATATTATGGAAACAACACAGACGTTCACCCTATATCGATGCCCTCAATGTGGAAAGGTCGATTTTTACGAGCCGAATGCTGGCAATATGGACACTCAGGGAACAAAGAAACATCATCTGCTTTAAATATATGTTTTCATTGAAATTATTCATAAAATAATTTATTACTGCTTATAATATTTAATTATTACAAGAGTTAGAGCAATACATGATCTGACGGTAGCCTCAGAAACGTACATGCTTTTATGACCAACCAATTCACAGCTGGACATAAAACCACTTGGTACCATTGCAAGAGATGGATATAAGATAGAAACTATGAATGGTGTAACGCATTCCGGCACTCACATCGATGCACCCGATCATATGCTCGAAAGTGGATCTTCGTTAGATAATATCGAAATTGATAGATTCGTGGGACAGGACTCAGCTTGAAGGTAATACCAGATGGACATTTCATAGCATCAACCCACTTATAAGAGAATTGGAAGGAAGAATACGATGGATCCATAATTTTCATAGAAACGGGCTGGTACAAGAGGCGCGGATATACCAGGGAATTTCAATTTGAGTTTCCGGGCATCCCGAAGATGCCGTTGAATTTTTGATAGAGCGAGATGCGAAGGCGATCGGAATAGATACGTTCGGCATCGAACTATACGAGAACTCAGAATTCAGAGTTCATAGGCGGCTTCTATCGCAAGGGATACCGTCTATAGAAGATATTTGTTGTCTGGACGAACTTGAAAAAGGTAAACCACATATGATCGCTGCATTGCGTTTAAAAATAAAGGCCGCCGGTGGATCTATGGCTAGAGTGATCGCGAATGAATTTGAATAGGATCTTACATATTAAAATATTATATTTTGATGGGGGTATGATCGAGAGCAATGAGGGCTGGATATATTTACATGATCCTATTTTACGTGATATTCATAGTGGCATTTGAATTCCTTCTACCAGTATTTCTGCCGAGATACAGCGCATATTTTGGCTATGTGCCAATCTTCTTCTTTTTCCCATTCTTCATGTTTGGTAGAAGATATTCCGGCAGTGAACATCAGCATCCAACGCCCGCCTCGGATAGTGATAAAAAGGATAACATGGAAGATTATCAATACGATTATAGAAACAATAACTATGATGAATTTGGAATTCCAAAAAGGCACAGGGATTCAATATTTTTCTATGCATTAGGCTTCGCCATACTGATAGCTGCTATCATAGTATTCTTCTTAAAGATACCTCTTTGAGTAAACATCATGAAAATTATCTGGAGTTCTCGGTGAAGAACTGAGAATATAAGATGAAGATAGCATTTTTCATGATTCATAATTAGAGATCACTGTGATGCCCTTCTGAGATCCTCCCTTGCTAGCAGGAGAAGTATACCTGCGATCACGCCGTTAAAGATCAAGGCCAGTACGCCAAGGCCAACACTGTCCTCTTCGTATGCAGAAGCTGCATCCCCGGACAATATGTATCTTCTTATCTTCAGTATTCTACTCAGTATGTAGAGGCTTATAATAGCCATGATGAGAAGAAATACCAAAGGTATCGCGAGGCCAGCAAACACAGGGTTCAACGTTGTAACTCCATTAGGCGAAACAGCGGTGACCGATGTGACGGATATCAAGGTTATAACAATTATTCCAAGAAAGATAGCCACAACACCTATTATTGAGAAAACCTCGGCGATCAAAATCATTGTTGGCGCAGATCCCATATCCGAAGACGCTGCCTTTCCAAGATCCGAATAGGATACTATCTCACCATTGCTGTCCAGATTGAAAGAAAAACGCTTCTCTTCATTATTCATTATGAAGGAGCATCTTGCATTCCAGTATCCATTACTCAGCTTCTTTACGGAGAATACATTAACGCTGTTTTCAATCACGCCGTAGTTCATCAACGCCCATTCCTTTACCTTCTTTATAACGTACTCTGAGTTCACATCAGTCAAAGTAAATTACCCATTGAATATAATCTTTGCATTATTTAAACCTTTTTATTTAAAAATGCACAACGAACATATGAAATATGAAAGAGAAACTAGGTCTTGTAACATGAATACAAACTGAAATCAAACGCCATCAATCGTGAGGCCTCTTTGTAGTTGTGTCCCCTATAAAGAATCAGCAAGCTGCTAAATATGCTGGAAAAGCCTATTTCCAAGATAAAGCGGATAGTTCCCAATTCCATCCTGTCCTATCATTATTGACCAAAAATATTCTCACAGAAACATTAACAATATCTATCTTCATTGCGTCAGGGCTCTTTATTTGTACAAATTCATAACATCTCGAGAAAATCTCGTTTTAAATCCCTTCGGATAAGCCATATATTGGATCTATGGTCTGTTAGATGTCAGTTCTCTCGTGAAAAGAGACCAAAATCGTCCCTTATGACTACACCTTTTCTCAGTGCATCTACAATGAATTTGCTGTGTGTTCTCTGCATCTTAGAAACTTCCTCGGGAGTAAGCATAATATCCCCATAACCAGGTGGCAAGTCTAAACTTTTGAGCCTCTCAAGAGGGTCCCCTTGAAATTTCCAATTATCAGAACATCCACATCGCCCCATAAGTTGAAGTCGCCTCTCGCGTAGGAACCGATTAAAACTACACTGCATCTGAAATCCAGACTCATGGCGAATCTCGAAATGTCCTCAATTACTTTGGTTCTTTTTTCTATGCGCTTCTGAATGATTCCCATTTATTTTCTACCTCGGAAATGATGGTTTCAGCACTGGTAATGGCCTCTTGAGCATCGTCCAGAGAATAGTAATCTTCATGGGAATCGTCAGACCGGGCATCTGTATATCTTGTCTGGATATAGTACCTGTCAATTTTTTCGCTAAATTTATCAGATCTTCGCCGAACTTCGCCTTTCCAAGCAGCACTGAAACAGAATAGCCAAATGAATCCTCGCCGATTCCACGAAGGTAAGCTTTGGCTGCAAATTCGGCTGTTTGCTTCGCCTTGAAGCACGCCAAACTATAGAAACCAGTACTCATATCCGCATGAGCCGACTTAGGCGTATATTTTGCATTTTTAACCACCTACCGAACTCCTCCTCATCGAGATAACTGCTCACCATTTTCAGAACCTGAATTGATATATAAATTCTAATAGCAAGTGCATTCGTACGGTAGTGAGCTACTCCTAAGCTAAAGCATCGGAGCTTCCCTTCATCGAAGAGACATCTGCCTTTCCGGACATCCGTACAAGCCCGAAGTAGCGATCTCTACAGGCGTGAATTCGGATCGCACCGATCCTACTTTTATCAAACCTATTTTCCTTATATTTTTTGATGCGTTGTGATCCCTGTCTATAGTTAATCCGCATACATCACAACGATATATGCGATCTGATAACTTCAGATCATGCTTTACGTTACCGCATGATGAACATATCTTAGATGATGGATCGAATCTTCCTATTTCGATAATGTTTTTACCATACTTCTCTGCCTTATAGAGAAGCTTTTGTTTGAAGGAATAGAAAGAAACATCACTTAGACTCTTTGCAATATGGTGGTTTCTAAACATGCCTGATACGTTCAGATCTTCGATGACTATGGTATCGTAATGCTTGGCTATCGCATTCGATACCTTGTCATAGAAGTCATCCCGCATGTTTTTAAGATTCATGTACTCCTTCTGTAATCGTCTTTTCATTTTCTCTACCTTCTTTATGAACCTTGGATTCTCTATTGCTATACCATTCGATAAGGTTGCAAATTTTTCGATGCCTAGATAGATACCAACGGAGTTCTCTGCAGATAATGGTTTCTTCTATGGTAACGACGGAGACGCCGGAACCTCCGAAGCTTCAGCGAGAAGAGTATGTCAGGTATTTGACGCTTATCTTCTTTCTATCATCGGCTGATACCTTAGAAACTACAACGCATTTCTTGCTCCTGGTGAGAATTATGAAACCATCTCTTCGTGAGATATCATATGCCACATTCACCGTGTGACGGTTCGCATAGAAAATGTACCCAAGGATTATGAAGGACGATGGCTTATATTCAGCCCACCTGTGATAATGGCATCAACGATCTGATCGGATATGTTCCTGCAAAGAAGTACATGGCTATCCAAATTCAGTACTATCAGATCTAAGGACATGTGTTTTATGGTATATAGAGCCGCTTAAAGCTTATCATACCCCATAATCGCATCTTTTCTTATCCTATCTATAACATCCTTTATGTGCTGTCCCGTCTGCTGATCTTCGAAGAACAGATCTATCCCGCGAATTCCTCTTGTCATAAGAGTATAGTAACGGTTTCTTATCAGTGTCATCGCAACATCATTGTCTTTTTTGGCCATTCTTTTCAGCGAATAATTATTGCCTATAGTATCAGTTATTGCGTCTGCGTTGATCTTCCAATTGTTGTTTCTCCAGACAAGATCCCTGCCCCATACAAGCCCGATGTAATCTGCTTCGAACCCTTGGGCGCCATATACCGAGGCGCAGTACTTCAGAGGGTCTAGTTCACCCCTCCAATATCTTGGATATTCTGTCTTTTCATCCATAAGCCAATAAATATCTAGACCTGAATTTTTATACAAATCGAAGTTGGACGGGAGAGGGTACCCGATACGTCTGTTCTGAACGCTGGTCGGATTTTTCTTATCTCCTTTGGATTCTGTGAATGCACAAAGTAGTCCTATCTTGTTTCCATCAGTATGTTTTTTTCTCAGATCTTCGATAAGATTCGATATGTGGTCGAACATATTGATCTCATAGTTCAGAGTATCAGGCGGCTTCTCATTCCATAGTATATGACGCACAAGCTGCAGATAGTTTCTCGAAATCCTGAACGAACCGGTGAGATGCATCTCGGTTGTGTTCGTGCAGTACCGCCTGAAGTTCTCTTGAGTCCCCGCTTCGTCCCCAATGAGTATCTGTGAATCATCGTAGAAGTAGACCTTAACATTTGACCTGGATTGCGTCGTCCTGATGACATCCTGAGTCATCCTCTGCGCCTCGTCGTAGATTATCAGATCCATATTGCTGTATCTGGAAGCATCGAAATTCCGTTCTCCTATACCCACTCCTCTTCCTGTTGAATAGTACTGTATGAGGGAACTTATGTTAACGCTGCCGGCATTAAGATTAAGAACCTGCCGCATGGTGTTCAGGAGCCTGTTGTTCCTGTATGCAAGCAATGCTTTGTATCCATTTTTAATGGCATCGAGGAGAAGCTGAAGGGCTAACAGCGTTTTCCCGGAACCGCTCTCACCTTTTATCAGAAATGTTTTATTTTCCCCGTTTTTGAGTGCATCTTGCACTTTGTGCATGATCATGGCCTGCTCCTCGCTCAGGCCATAGCCCTTTGACAAAAGCGTTAAGGAAGCGTTCCTGATGATACTGTTACCATTCTTTATTATTATATCTATGAGATCATCGCTTATGGTGAATCTTCCAGTGACTATTGTGTCAACATCATCGTTTCCTCCGGGCTTACCAATACTTCTTATTTCATGTATAAGATCCTCTTCGCTATACGCTATTCTACAGGAATTAGACTTATACTCAGGATGATTGTACATATACAGAATCCCCGTGTAATTGACAATCTTTCCAGAGGTATGGAAAAACTTCATCTTTGAAACGTAATTATTCAGTTGATAGCATGGGTCTATGTGATAAGCATTATCAGCCAGAACGACCATATCGCTTATTCGTTTAACGTTTCTCCATCCTTTGACCTCCACAATGATCGCATTCCTCGTGTCAACTGCGATGAGATCTGCGCGATCGAGCCCAAAGAGAGGGACTTCAACGAGGATTGGATAATCCAGCTTCATCTCTATTATATTCTTTCCTAAAAAAGTCCAAGCGCTCTTCTCTTCAGGTGACGGTTCATCTCCATAATAGCGGATAATCGCCTTACTGAGATCGCTTACCATATCCTCGGGCTTGTCATATTGATTGATAAGAAGGGGAAGGCTCATTGAAATATAACGAATTCTTAAATAAAAACATTAACGCGCCCAGTAAAGTACCTATAGTATGGCGTATATTCTATGGTGAGATCACTCGACTATGAAGGCGATCACCGTAAGACCTCATGGGGCTGGAGCCCGGGTAGAGCACGTTGAAATTAAAGAGAAGGGAATGAAGGTAAGAATAATTGAAAACGGAATATGCGGTACCGACAGGGAGATAGTGAAAGGCCTGATGTCAGCTGCGACCGTCCCAGAGAATTACGATTTCCTTGTACTAGGCCATGAAGCATTGGGCATACTTGAAGATGATACCGACAATCTGAAGAGAGGGACTATTGTGATGCCCATCAACAGGCGTGGATGCAATAAATGCATCAACTGCCTGAACGGCCGTGCTGATTTCTGCGAGACAGACGATTTTGTGGAGGCAGGCATCAAGGGGATGCATGGCTTCATGCGCGAGTATATATATGACGATCCGAACTATCTTGTTCCGGTTCCACCGCAGATAAGGGACATAGCCATAATGGCACAGCCCCTATCGGATCTTGAAAAGTCAGTCGCGGAGATGATCGATGTTCAGGGCAGGCTGCACTGGAGATGTATTGATGCGACTTACGGCTGTAGGAAAATGCTTGTGACCGGTACGGGAACTATCGGGATCCTTATCTCAATGCTCCTGAAGACCTATGGCTTCGATGTTAGTATAGCAAACAGGCGTGAACCCACCGATGTCGAAACGAGGATATTCGAGGAGGTTGGCCTGAAATTCGTCAACACGTCTGCGCACCGCGACGACGAGAAATATGACGGTGTGATAGAAGCCTCAGGATCGGACGCCTCTGTCATTGAATATGCTATAAGGAGGTTGAAGAATAATGGTTTTCTTGGGCTCTTCGGGTTCATTCGATCGGGTACGCTGTCCCTATCCCCTGTTGATCTGCAGTCCTTAGTTTACAGATCAATATCCATCACCGGACTGATCAATGGCCAAAAGCCCCACTTCGAGACTGCCATTAATCATCTTGTGCAATGGAAGACTCAGTATCCTTTCACCACATCTCATTTTATCACAAGGTCCGTGAATATATCTGATCAGAAATCAGTACTCAATGTTCTTGAAAACAGAATTCCAGGAGAGATAAAGACAAAGATACTCTGGTGAAGATTCAGTAGATATCCTACTATATGCATCAGAAAATATTAAATGTTAAATCATCAGACATCGCTGCATTTTGATCTGAGACCGACCAGAATATATCGCCATGCTGCATTCTTTTTCTGGTCCCTTGGTTCCATCGCAAATTCAGGTTCAAAAATGTTCGATATCTTCGACATATCTCTTCTGAACGGATCCACCAGAATGGATGAGATTCCTTTCCTTATGAAGCCATCGGCATCTATGAAGTAGCTCCCGCACCTGAGTATATTCCACACGTTCCTGTAGACATCGAACCTATGCCTTCCCGTATTGTGCAGCACCAGGTTTGATACAGCCAGATCAAATTTATCATCCACGCGAATGCTCTTGGTAATATCAGCCTCGACGATGGCAACTCGATCGGAGACTCCAGCTATCTTCAGATTCTCCATAAGCTTTTCTTTGGAATTATCCGCAATCGATGGATCGGAAAACGTATCTATCGCAGTTATCCTCGCATTTTTAAAGTATGTAGCGCAGAGTACCGTAAGGAAACCAAGGCCACAACCAATATCGACTATTCGAATGCTTGCATCCTCATCCATTCCGATCTTCCTGAACGCCTCTACAAACATGACCCTGGCCAATACACGCAGTTTCTCCGAATCTTCCCTGGACGAATGATGATACACTCCATAGTCTGGATCGGGCATCCATACACCTAATGATATGATCCATAATACTCTTGTTCATGCGATAGCTGCCTTTAAAGATAAAATGGTCAAAAAAATAAGGGGATGATGATCACTGCCTCACGATCAGCTTTGCGGCAAGCTGGAAGAGTGATATGGAATGTATCCAGACCCTCCCAGGGCCTCGCATGTGGGCAAAGAACAGACCCTCACCTTCCAGACCACCGAGTATCATCGTTCGAAGACCACCTATACGCTCTACATTGTACTGAACGGAGTCGTCGAAAGCAAGCACATGGCTGAGCTCGACATTTATCTCGTCACCAGGGCCAAGATCCTTTTCTATAACCTGCCCATGGCCGTGTAGAAATATGGATCCGCTTCCGCTGAAATGCTCAAGGAACAGACCCTCGCCACCGAGAAGCCCCTGCCATATACCTGCGAACTTAGTCGAATACTGAATTCCTGAATCCATGCATAGAAACGCATTGAACTCTGCGATGATACCATTTCCTTTCAGATCGATCCGGTGTATCTTTCCGGGCAAAAAACCTGCAGAGGCTATCTCACCAGGTCCATCGACCTTCAGAAGAAAAACGGCGGAACCGCCAAGCATGTGCGAAAAAACACCTCGGAGTCCTCCAGCTCTGACATCAAGCCTTGAGGATCGATCCTTGTATATCAAATGGCCCGGTTCAACATAAACTGATTCACCATCGGAAAGCTTTGCCTTCAGATACTGAACATCTGTACCCTGAATCTCATAATCTACCATACGATGAGATGTAAAATAATTATTAAATTTTTGTTCTTATAAAAAAGATGTGTATAAAAAATTTGAAATACTGTTCACAGCCCGTAAGCTATGAGCAGTGTATCAAGATAGTAATTCGCCAGATCCACTGTCATGTTGAACGCATTGAACGATCCGATGCCGACGAAATCATTCCATCCCTGTCCAAGGTAGCCGCTTCCCACCATGTTTGGATAGGGCTGCACGTAATCCACCATGTAGTACGCGGGCAGACCGAATTCGTTTCCATATCCGAGATCGTAGAGCGCGGGTTGTATCCATCCGAAGTATCCAACAGATCCATCAGCGTACACGAATGCTGATTCTATATCTGCAAATATCCCAGCGGATATTGGAGTGGCAAAACTTGTCCCTCCAGCAACACCAAAGTAATGCTTGAATGCGAAGACCATCTTAGCTGCCGGCATGGCAATATCAGGCTGACCCCGGTTGGTGAACGTTGATGGTACAACTATCAGCTCCGAGCTCTGATATGTTGGCCTAGCGAAGAAGAAACTGTTACCTCCTCCTGATCCGACAGGGCCACCATACCAGCTGAATTCAGGCTGATACCATGCGTACTGTCCGACGATGTATCCTGACTGGTTAAGAACTGGATATACGCCTCCAACGGACACAATGTATTCCGATGCCATGACTGTTAGATAGTAAATGCTGTGGCTGTCAGCTGATCCAAGGAATATTGTCGTACCCTCTGCTGCTGCCTGCAGCCCTATTAAGTTGTATATCTGAGCGAATCCAGCATCATGGTGGAACTGTAATTCTGCCCAGCTACCAGATATTATCTGAGGATGTATTACATTCAGCATGTAGTAGATCTCAAGGTTTATAGCATTGTCACCTATTCCCGTCAAATTGAAGGGCTGCATCACATCGTAGATGGTGGCATTTGGCGCCATGGCTCCAGACCACTCAACATCAAGATCCGCCTCAACACCCTCTGGATATGGGTTTTTTCCATTGGGTGTAAGATTGACAAAGACGACCTGCGGATTGTGTATTCCATACTCATCCCAGAACATGGAGATCGCGCTCATATTTGCTGATTCGCCGACGCCCAGTATTCCTATCTTGATACCGTGGCCTGTGAATCCCATATTCTCAAGCCCTGTAACGTTATAGAATTCCGCGAGGTGAACCGGCGTAAGGAGACTGCTAGAACCGTTTATACCGCTGGTTGGGACCAATGCTGTATTCGATATCTCTGTCTTGACTTCCTGCCTATTTTTAACGCTCAATAGGGCTTCGCTTGAATAGCTCAGGCCGTAGACATGCATTATGAGGCCGGAGAACTGCGCCGGTATATATGGATTGGCAGTATTGGTCATGAATACCGCACCGCTGCCCCCCGGATACGTGAACTCGTAGTTGAACAATACCGTACCGAAGACCCTCTCAAACATTCCAACCGTTCCATGAAGCACTATGACGAGAGGAGCATAACTGTATGACCAGACCTTGAAGCCCATATTGGAATAATATGCTTCCACCTGCATGATCTGAGACTCCGATGGATAATAATGCGCCATGAATTCCTGAGGCGTGAGATAGTCATGGAAATACGGACTCATGGGAGAATTCACAGCGGATACGAACTGTTCAAGTTCGCTGAGGTTTGTCAGGTTGAGATAAAGCGTCACGTTTATGACATCATCTGGATTGACTGGCCCAAGATTGAGTAGATACCGCTGGAAATACGGAGAGGTCATAAGATAAGGTACATTTCCATTCAGTGTGACTGAATTGGCCGGCTTCAGGTCTATGAGATTGAGCGGTTCATAGTCCCCGCCGTATTCGATCATCCCATCATCATTGTACGGAACAGTTCCATTGAAGTTATACCAGAAGTTACCTCCCTGGTAATTTCCACCCACTATACTGCCAGTAAGAATCTGCCCATCAAACATATGAACGTTGGTGGCCGGCTGCACTGTGATGTTCCACATGTTAGTATACATGGCGGGATTTCCACTGTATATGCTGATGGATGGGCTTATGGCAGTGATCTCCGTGGAGAAGAAATTATTGTATATGGTGTTGTTTGAAGAGTATACGGCAAGCCCCAGAGGTTCACCCCAGAGATTCCATGCCTGCTCAAGCTCCGCATTGGCCAGCTTGGGCGAGTTCACAAAGTAGTTGCCCCATACCGTATTATTTGACCCTCCATATATCAATGCAGAGGAATCCATGGACATGAAGACATTGGACGAGATGAGTGAGTCCGAAGTATTCCAGAAGACCACATTGGCCAATGGCTCTCCGCTGTCATAGGCCGTGAACCAGCCAGTTATCTGGCTGTCTCTGAGGATGAAATGCGAGGATTGGAATATCCAGTAACCAAGATAATTGTACGGAATCATTCCCTCGAAGAGCGCATATTCCTGGAATATGCCCTGATACAGCACCGGTAATGTCGGCATGCTTGAAGCCATCACATAGGCCGAAGTATTCATGAGCATGACGCCTGCAAACTGTGGGTATGAGTAATCGTTTATCTCTCCAAAGAGCGGGCTAATGTATCCATATTCATTGTTGAAGAGAACGTATGGATCAGATACAGAACCATCACCAGACATGGATATGTTCCTGATCTGGTTATTGTTAACAGCCATCAGCGGAGTGTACAGACCGGCTGACATGTCCAGTGGAAGTACAAATGTGTTGGATGAAGACAGCATCTGTGCCTGTGCGCGGTGATCGCTGAGCAGGGCCAGAGCCGCATATTCTCCGGCTGGGAGCCAGAAGCTGTATGAACCTGAAGCCGTCAGCGGAACATAGCCTGCCTGACTGTAATTCACGACGTTACCTGGGCTTATGAACAGGAACGCATTGCTTGGACTCACATCTCCCGTGAAATGATCCATAACCTTAGCTGAAGAAACATTCCACATGCCATACAGAAGCGAGGGGCCTGTGCTTAGGATTGCCTGATCCTGAGAATTCCATGCTACGGCAGCACCAACGGACGTTTCTCCAGTATCTGTTCCGAAATCGAATGCATTTGGAACGTTAGCATACGATTTGGGAACAGCGGGCTTACCTGGCGGTGATGGTGGTGGAGGTGGTGCGGGAGGATGCATCGGATTGGTCGCAGAGATGTATTTCAGCTGCATCATCCCGTTAATATCGGTGAACGTCGTCGTCGATCCTCCGCCTGGGCCTCCCATCATTATCTCAGCATCATAGAGCAGTCCGGCCGGATTAAGCTGGGTTCCGCTGACCCTGAAATAGGAAGGTGGCGCTTTGTAAGCTGGCGGCATGCCATAAGTGGAGTTAAATGTCACGCGATCATATGTGCCACTAACACCTATCGTCGGTATGGAATAGTTGAAATAGAAGACGTTATTGCCATCGATCTCTGAGGTGTTCATATAGAGCAAGAGGGTGAAGGGTGTCGGAAGATAGAATGTTGGACCAAGCGCTATGTGAACTCCTGGATACGGATATATGGTTCCGGTTGAGTTGAGTATCGCGTTGCTTGTCACCTCTGCACCTGGACTGCTGAAATTCCAGATATTATCAACGAAGCTTATTTCATGCGTTCTGACGGAGTATGTAGCCACGTTCTGAGTCCAGAAGGTATAGGATGAATTTCCGAACAGCGTCGTGTTTGCGGTAACGGTGTTGAGTTGGAATGTGAGAGATGAAGGTGCATCATCTGCAAGATTGAAGACGCTAAGATTGTTAATATCAATAACCGCCTCAAAGCTGGATGCATAATAATTGTTTCCAATCAGTGTACCTGACATGTTTTCAAGCCCGAAGAAACCTATACCCATCGGGGCAGGTGATTGCGTGTACAGTGGTTCAACAGTTCCGTTCTGATACAGAAATCTGTGGTACTTTGCCGGAAGATAAAGATAATTATTCACTGGTTTCAGCATGCTGGTGGGTAACTGTTTCACCGGCTCTGTTTTGCCTGGGCTGCTGGCTATTCTATGCGTCGATATATTCGATGCGTCGTTGAAGGCAAAATTCACACCCAGGAAACCTGTTACAGCAATGACAGCCACAATGACTGTCAGCAGAAATATCCTTCTTTGGTTCATCATTCAAAAACATGGCATATACTTGATAAATATTATGAAAAAATGATATGTAACTTTTATACGTATCAGAGTTAAGATCGTGATATAATTCAATTTGTTGTATCGGTGTCTGACATGGAACTATTTTGTATGACGCTGTCATGTCACAGCATCCATGAAAATAATTGTTGAACCAGACGAGGGAATCGGTCCTGTAATAGATATGATAAAAAAGGCCAGGAAATTCATATATGCCAATTTCTATCTGATTGACAATGATCAGATACTCAGCGCTTTGAAGGAAAAGAAAAGGAAGAAGGTCGACGTCAGAATAATCTATGATGGTCGCCCATATGGTGAGGCAAATTTGAGTCAGGAATCGGATGCAATAAAAAATTATGGGTTAAACTACAAAACGGCTCCAAAGCAGTTTGACTCACCCGGAGTATTCGACCACGCGAAATATATGGTAAGCGAGAAGATCGCAATAATAGGAACAGCAAATGCAACGGACGCGTCCTTTAGCAAGAACAGGGAATACATCTACATATCAAAAGACCGACGAATAAGAAAGGCTTTAAAGGCACTCTTTCTCGCTGACTGGAATGATGTAGGTACAAAACGGATAAGAATGCCACACGTACTTGTGATATCTCCCGGATCAGAGAGGATCATCTGCACGTTGATAAGAAGGGCAAAATTCATCGAAACAGAGGAGATGGGCGATGATCCTGCTGTACTGGATGCCTTGAAGAAGAGGAAGCGTATAAAAATGATACTTCCATCTTCCGTAAGTTCCGAGGACAGGCAGCGGCTTATGGAATTGAAGAAGGCCGGACTCAGGATCAGGTTGATGCCCGTCAACAAACGCTACATGCATGCCAAGATGATATACGGGGATAGGGTCTTCATAGGATCTGAGAATTTCAGCTCCACCTCCCTGAACAAAAACAGGGAAGTCGGGATAGTATTCGATGGATTTCTATCGAAGAGAAAAGTGAAACGTCACTTCAGGAAAGACTGGAAGATATCTATAAAATTCTAGCATTGAAGAATGGCAGGATGAGGACCAGATCGTTCTGTTCATATGTACTGCCATATTGGATCTTCCCACAGGTCATATTCCTCGTGTACCTCCTTTATTGATTTATCGGGTATCTTCCCTTCTTGCATCAGATTGTGATATTTAGCTATTAGGTCCAGATACTGCATTTTCGAATTCTGATCGAATCTCTCCCTAACCTTTTTTCTCTCCTCAGGATGAAGATCCGTTAATTTCCTGGAAAGGAACAGTATTCTGAAAAATTTCTGATCCCCAAGTGTCACCAGGAAAATATTGTAGTCTATATTCATGTCGCTAAATTCGTGAGCCGTTATCCCGGCCAGTGCCTTGACGAGCTCTTCATCCAGTCCATGCACGGTCTGAAAAGCTATCTCCAATCCCTTCTGCATGGCCAGCTTACAAAAACATCACTTAAATAGTTTATGCATGATGCGAAATCGATCGTTATGTTGGAATTCATAATTGAGAATCAATAGGAAAATAATTCCACTGCATAAGTCTTATAATCCTCAGTTTATGGGCATTGAAAGAACGTACTTTTCATTAGCCTGTCCTTAGAGAAACGATGGAACCGTCCGGTGATTGATATTTATCGTCTTTGATGATAAGGAAATATGAAATATGCATTTCATCTTAAGATAAAGGAGGGAAAGGAACTCGAATACAGAAAAAGGCATCAGAACGTGTGGCCTGAAATGCTGGATCTTCTAAGGAAAGCTGGCGTAAGAAACTATTCAATTTTCATCGAAAATCAGGATATCTTTGGATGCTGGGAATGCGATGACATTGATCATACCCTGCGCATAATAAATGAGAGTGATGTGAACAGGAAATGGCAAGAATATATGAGCGACATAATAATTACACCGAGCGAGAGAAGAACCGCCAAGGGTATGGATGAAGTGTTCTATCTCCCATAGATCTTACAGAATTCAGAAATATAATTCAAGCACAGATATGAGAGATTCAAGTCTGCGTATGAGAATCTTTGAGAGATGCGGGCATGGTTCTCTACATCTGTAGTTGTTTATAATGCCCCTTTTTTTCAATACATACTTCTCGATCTCCACGAATCTGTCCAGATGATTCACCTCGACCTTCAGGAATTCTCTGATTTTGTCTCGATCAGCTGTATCACCGTTAAGCATCATCCTGTTCACCACATCTGGCATCGAGGATCCGATTATGCTTCCGTTTGATCCTGCTTTTCTCTCCCGTATAATGTCGAGACCAAGGTATCCACCATAGATCGGAATATCAGGATAAGCGATTCGGATCTTTCTCATCTTGGTCACAGATCCTCTCCCCTCTATCTTGAAGCCTGCGACCTTACCTGAATATATATACCTTCTCCAGAATTCAATATCTGGCAGGTACGATGACGGGATGTTGGTATCCTGGAATATAACTGGAATATCCAGCATTTCAATAGCTTGGGAAACAAATTTTTCTACAAATTTTTTATTCAATTTGTAGAACGGAACATACTGTGGGGGCGAAATTATCAAGTAGTCAACGCCGTATTTATCCGCTACTTTAGATAGCTCTTTCATGGCGAATAATGAATTATCATTTATGCCCACCATGATCTCGCCCGACCAGAAAGTGGAGGAGGAAAGGTATTCAATTATCTTCTTTTTCTCATCCATGGTAAGTCTGTAATATTCGCCGCCAAAGATCAATATGGCCGTAGACTTTATCTTTATTTTTTCCAGAAACTCGAGAATATCAGCCGTTTCATCATAGTTTACAGTCTGATCTTCATTAAATACCGTAGGACATGCGGACACTATACTGAAGTCCTTATGGTAGATCATATAGTGATATGATTTAAACCAGAACTTAAAGGGATCGGAGAACACGTCCGGCCTCTATACGGTGAAATGAACACGTATAAACGATGGTATAATCGTCTTCAAATGAAGGCATGAAATGCATTAGACACTAAGAATAGTCTCATATTCAGTATGGGCTTGAGCATCTAATCCTATGGATGGATAATTATGTATATATCTAATATGGACAGGTATGATACATTCTTTAAATATGCATTAGATGATAATATATACATGGCTGATAAGTCAAATCCAATCGAGATGTTAGATAACGCGAAGCTTACTGGCACGCATGTGTCGTGGACACTGATAGCTTCCCTTGGAGACTTTCTCGATGCTGGTATGTTTGCAGGAACTGGTATAACATTATCTGCTATTTTGGCCTATCTACATGTAACGTCGACACTTCTTGCAGGCTTTCCAGCTCTGATCACCCTCCTTGGAACAGCTTTCGGAGCGCTCATTTTCGGACCACTCGGTGACAGATATGGTAGAAAATTCATTTATCAGGCTGATATGATTATTTATGCTGTTGCCGCAATACTACTCGCTTTTTCATTCAATTTCATATGGGCCATGATATTCTATGCGTTGATCGGTATAGCGGTGGGCGCTGACGTGCCGACCTCATGGTCTCTGATCTCCGAATTTGCACCTAAAGCTGGAAGAGGGAAGCTCATGACGTACACCAACATAATGTGGTACGTCGGCGTACTCGTGGAACTGGCAATAGCTATAGCGATATACAACACTGGAATCACATTATTTAGAACTATATGGATAATGCTCGGGGTTATAGCTATAATAGCTTGGGTCTTAAGGCGCAGGCTCACAGAATCACCGAGATTTGACGTTCTGAAGGGCAGATACAAAGATCTTCACAATGCAACAAAGGTTCTCGGTGCGGCTCAAGAGGCTGATGTTTCGGCGTCAGCCGCACCTAAATACAGAGAGTACAGATATAAGGAGCTGTTCACAAAGTACGGTGGTCCTCTCCTCTTCGCCTGGTTCCTATATCTGATGTGGGGAATTCCTGCATCCACTTACGGTGAATTCTTCCCATACATCTTCAGCTCGCTTCATCTGGTATCTACCAGAGTAGTGTTTGCCTTCGAGGCCATTTACTTCGGTAGCGCAATAGTACCGGGTCTGCTGATATACTATTTCCTAACGGATAAGGTCGGTGTAGGCAGGTATCCACTTTATCTCACCAGTGCTGCTATGTCCGCGGTATCCTTCCTGTTGCTAGTTTACAAACCGTTCCTTTACAATGTACCAGTTCTTCTTGTGTCTTTCCTGTTGTTCGGTATAGGGCAGGGATTGGGTGTATGGCCCATCACAAGATTATATTCACTGGAGCATTTCCCCACAAGTCTGAGAAACTCAGGACAGGGTTTCGTTTGGTTCACCATGAGATTCGAGGGTGCAATATTCGGGCTGTTCACACCGCTGATCGTAAAGGCAAGTGTCACATACATTGGATGGATCGCTGGGATATTCTTCCTAGCCGCGTTCATAGTGGTCGGGATCATGGGATTCGCTGCACCCAGCTATGTGAGAACCGAAGCGAGATCTCTTGAGCAGACTGCAGAAGAATAAGCGAGTGATGGGAAATGTTGGATTTCAAGGGAAAAAATGCTGTAATTACGGGAGGATCCAGGGGAATCGGTAGGGCGATTGCTCTGGGTCTCGCCAAGCAGGGCGCCAACATACTGATAAGCTATGCATCTCATGACTCAGAGGCCGATGAAGTGTTGGAAGCTGCTAGAGGCTTCGGAGTCAAAGCATACAAGGTTAAAGTGGATCAAAGTGACCCATATGAGAGTATTCGATTCGCAGATAAGGCCATTGAAATGCTTGGCAAGGTTCACGTGCTTGTTGATAACGCAGGCATATGTCCTTTCGAAAATTTTTTCAAGATAAGCGTTGATCTGTTTGAAAAAGTATGGAAAGTGAACGTTGAAAGCCATTATTTCATAACACAGCGCATAGCCAGTAACATGATCGAGAACAAGATCAAGGGAAGGATATTGCTGATAAGCTCTATCAGCGCACATGTTGGCGGAGAATTTCAGACCCATTATACTACAACTAAATCCGCTCTGAATGGTTTCATGCATTCCATAGCCATAGTCCTTGGAAAGTATGGGATACTCGTAAACAGCCTAGAACCTGGAACTATACTAACAGATATAAATAAGGAGGATCTTTCTAACAAGGAAAAACGCGAATACATGGAACGCAGGACGGTGGTTGGCAGGCTGGGATTGCCGGAAGACATGGTTGCCCCTGCGCTTTTCCTTGTATCGGATGATAATACCTATGTGACTGGTACGGAACTGCTGGCCGATGGGGGTATGCTCATAAATCTTCAATAGAGTAGAAAAAATATTCCTATATTTTTAACAAATAAGATTTATGTTAATGAAGTTAGTAAATATTAAATAATGTTCTAATATACTTAACTATGATACTCAAATATGCTCCGAGGAATCTTGATGATAAATTTTCAATGGTATATTTCAGGATGACTCATGATAACTGCTGGAGCAGAATCACGGAAAACTATGATGTGATGGTACATACATTGAAGCTTTTGCCATTTAAGGACAGAGATGTCATATATGGCCTATTTGAGCTTAAGGTTAAGGGTAAGCATACCCTGCGAGATTTCATGCGAGAATTAAGCAGATCCGGTACCGTGAAGAAACTTGTAGGACTCAGCATTAGTGAACTTAAGGGAAACGTTTACATAGTGGATCTTTACGAAACGTACAGCGGCATGATACAGGGAAAACTCAGTGATTACAATAGTATCTTTGACTTTGATCTTGTCAAACACGGCGTAGAGGAAAAATATGCAGTCATACCTTCGGAGAACGTGAATGATCTAAAGAACGAGCTGCAAACGCTAGGGCACGTTTATGAATTCAGGGCGAAATATTTCCCTAATTTCTATGAGGTTCTGATGCCCTATTTCAACTTCTCACCAATTGAGATGCAGATCATGCTGGAAGCATATAATCAGGGTTATTATGATATACCGCGGAGAGCAGGAATCAGGGAGATTGCTGAATATTTCGGACTTTCCAAGTCAACTGTTCAGGAATATATAAGGAATGCAGAATCGAAGACCATGACGAGCATGAAGCTCTTCAAACTGATGAATGATCTCAAAAGACTATGATCTTCGCGAACGATTAGGCATGAACGCAAGCAGCATTTAAGGAGAAGTGAAGGACTTGGAGGGAGCTGTAATTCTCCTTCTTCGGACAGGAGATACACGGATCTCTTCCAATAGAATGATTTATAGACTGTCTTTTCATAATTTTTCCATCATCCACGATAAACAAGTGGATGACGCTCGAGCAGGATCTGTGCGATCCGAAGCTTCAGCTTAGAAGTCATTCACTTGATATTCCATAGATGCAAAATATGTATTGTAAAGGATATCTGAGACCATGAGATATTGATCGTGCATGATCAACCTATGAATAGAAATCCCCGAAATTACGGATTCGGCTCATATACGGCTAATGATCCTTCTATGCTGATGGTGGACGTTTCCGATTATACCTTTTTATGTGTGTTAAAAATAGTTACATGGCGATAACAACGAAGGCATTGATTTGGACCGATATTAGAAAGATGGCTGTTGAGGATAGGGAGCCAGAAGATCCAAAACCTGGATTCGTCACGCTGAAGGTGAACTATTCCGGGATATGCGGTTCTGAACTGTCCGCGTTCGTTGGTCAGAACGAACTCAGAAAGCCTCCCTCGATAATGGGTCATGAATTCACAGGCAAGGTTGTCAAGGTAGGATCAGATTCCGATAGATATCTCTTAGGGAAAAACGTTGCAGTGAATCCCCTTGTCACATGTGGAAAATGCAGATACTGCAGAACTGGTAACAGACAGCTTTGTCCAGAGAGAAAATTGATAGGTGTCGACTATCCCGGAGGCTTTGAGGAATACGTCAACGTACCGGACTATTCATGCTATGAGATAGTTGAGAAGCCTGAGGGATCGCTTGCTGAACCTCTTGCCACTGCGTTCAGGGCAGTCTTCCATGCTATGCCAGAGATTGACGATAGGGCCCTCATAATAGGTGCAGGAACAATTGGACTGCTGTCTACAAAATTACTGGAGACTTACGGGACCGTTGATCGCGTGGTTGTCGATATCAATGATTTCAGGCTTGAACATGCATTGCACTGGGGAGCCACAAAAGTGATAAACAACAAGAAAGAGAAGGGCATACCAAAGGACTTCGATGTCGTTATAGATGCCGTGGGCACTCAGGATACAAGGATGATGGCGATCAACTCTGTCGCCCGGGGCGGCCGGATTGTTTTCGTCGGTCTGCATGAACCGCAGGCAGCAGTGCCCATCAACTATATGATAAGAAGCGAGATCGAAACATACGGCTCATTCTGCTACTCTGATGATAATTTCAGAAGATCGGTCGATCTCATCAACAGGGGTTTTCTCGATATAAACGAGAGATGGTACGACATCAGGCCCCTGGAAAAAGGTGAAGATTCTTTCAATGAGGAGCTTTCTCCAGAGTCCAGATATTCGAAGATCATACTGAAACCATAGGGATAAACATGAAGACACTCAATTTCCTATCTGAACATGGCCCTGCCGGAGCTATCGCCCGGGGCGATGCTATCTATCCATTCAGCGAGATAGCCAGATTCATGAGTAAATTCAAGGATTTCACTGTAACAGATGATCTCATCGCATCAGATGTTGATCTGAACGAGGTTGATAGATCGATAGACGATCATATTGATGAATTGTCTGGAAAAAATATGAAAGACGTTAAGATCCTGTCTCCCGTATTGAGGCCGAAAAAAATACTGTGCATCGGTGTCAATTATCGAGAACATGCCAAGGAGTCAAAGCAGAGCGTAATGGAGTATCCCACCATATTCTCAAAGTTTCCGGATAGCGTCATAGGCACTGGCGAAAATATAAGACCGCCAAGCGACGTAACGCAACTGGACTATGAGGGGGAACTGGTCGTGGTCATAGGCCGCGAACGCGGTAAATCAGGAGATCGCATCTTTGGATACACCGTGGGAAACGACGTATCAGCACGCGATCTGCAGTTCAGGACGTCGCAATGGCTTCTTGGAAAGGCTCTTCCCACCTTCGCACCCATCGGGCCTCTGATCACGGGTAAAAACGAGCTGGGAGATGCTGAAAATCTTAGAATTCAGACGAAGGTCAACGGCCAGGTCAGGCAGGATGGAAATACCGCTGATATGATATTCAATGTTCCGAAGATAATAGAATACCTATCCAGATATTTCAGACTGGAGCCTGGAGACCTGGTATTTACAGGAACACCAGAAGGGGTGATCCTCGGAATGCCGGAAGAAAAGCGGGTGTGGCTGAAGCATGGAGATGTCATAGAGGTGAACATAACCGGCATAGGAACGCTCACTAACGCAGTGGAATAGTCAGGTCATTCTATCTGAAGGCCGTCTATGGATGGATCATAGGCAGGGAGTAAATTGCCTATTTTTTCAATTTTCTCGTATGCGGAAAGGCATTCATAGATATCCTCGGCTATCCCGATTGGTATCTTCCTGGCAAGATTCTCAGCCTTAAATGACGCATCCGTGAAGACATATTTACCAGAATTCGTGTTTATTATAAATGCTACAGATGATCTGTGATGGCATCCCACAGGAATGGCCCTTATACCCGGAACAAGCTCCACTTCACCATCATAGAAAATTACGTTCTTCCAGCCTTCACCGTAGATGAAATCAAAGATCTTCCTCGGTATGAAGAGATCTCTGTTGTGAAAATATGCAAATGCAGGAGCAGCTATGTCCTTTATCCATCCATCCCTGTATATGAATATCCTTGATCTTCTGAACTCGTCGAGACGGCCAACTGTGTAATCCTGAACCGGTGTGAATGCTATGAAGTCTATATTGTCCGGATCGAATCCAGCATCATGGATCACAGATATTGTGTCTAGCGATCTGAACAGGGCTCTATCGCCGGCGAACTTCCTCATCTCCTCGTTTCTCAGGCTGAGATCAAGCGGCATACCTGTATTTATCATGAATGTACGATGATCATTGTATGCCAGCACCACGTGGAATGATAATTGCTCCCAGGTCCAGAAGTCCTTCATCCAGAAAACCTCTGCCCCTGGAACCTCAGATTCGCCAACCTTCAACACCTTGATTGAATAAACTTCCTCAGAGGTCATATCTTATCCCGAATCCTGCATCCTTTCCGAGCGTGAACCTTGCATTGACAGGTTTGGGTACATTCACTATATGCTGCTCCATCCAGTCTCTGTATCTTGTCAGATACTCTGCCATGGGCGTGATGGCCTCAGGCTCAGAGGCTATGAAGTGAAGGTTGTATATATTTCCGGCGTGCGGAATGACCTGAGCACCATATGACTCAGCCAGTCCAGCTATCTTCTTCATCGGTGTTATTCCACCGACCCAGGTTGCATCAGGCTGCAAAATCGTCACTCCTGCATCCAATAGGCGTTTGAAATCAAATACATGATAATGGTGTTCGCCTGCTGAGATTGGAATTTCCACCTTCCTCGTCAGCCTTGCATAGCCTTCGAAATCATCCGGTAGAAGCGGCTCCTCTATCCATGCAAGTTCATATTTTTCCAAAGCTCTTATCATTTTGTAAGCGAAATTGTAGTTGAGAGACATCCAGAAGTCTCCGGCTAGGTTGACAGAGTATCCAACGACATCCCTTATCACCTTGACAAGCTGCAGGTTCTTTTCCACTGCATATGGATCGGAAGGCGAAGCTATGAATCTCATCTTCATGTCCGTGTATCCCTCTTCGAGATAGCCTCTTGCTTCAGCCTCGAGATTTTCCTCCTTATCTGGATGCAGATGGCTTGCATAGGCCCTAATCTCATGCCTTGTGGAACCACCGATGAGATTATACACCGGTACACCTATCTCCTTGGCGTAGGCGTCGTACATCAGCAGGTTGATCGCGCTTATAGCGTGCAAGGCAAGACCTGATCGGCCGTTCGGGAGCGTGATCCTGTAAAGGAAATCCCATGCCTTGCTGATCTCTGAGACATCGAAGAGCTTTACATATTTTCTTATGCCATCGAGATAGTTCCAAACAGGTTCAGTCACGGAGATTATGCTTTCTGTTCCATTCTCCGTCCTCATCTTTACAAAAACTATATTCGTGATCATAGCTGCCTCAGCAGGTGAAACCTCCCCTATCATATCTTTGTAGTAATCGGTTGGCTTTGTATATGGAAATACCTGCTGTGACACCTTTTCTTCTGTTATCTTTTCAATAGAAGCTATCTTGCTCATGATAATAACAAGATCAATCAATAAAATAAGGTTATTACCGTACTTGTCCACGAACGGATCGATTATCCTATCAATATATGAAGACATGGAGAAGGAAACGCTGAAGATATCATGAAAATACGGGCAGATCTTAGCTACAATATATGGGATGATATTCTCCGAATGCAAGATTCTTATTTTTCATAAATATGGTATATCGTTACATAATATACGATCATGGATCATCGTCATATTGGATAAGATTAAAGCCATCAAAGGGAATATGATAATATGATAAATAGAGACATCGCCAGAATCTTCAATGAAATAGCCTACATGATACAGGCCAGTGGCGATCAAAGATCCAGCTTTGAGGCGAATGCTTATCTGAGGGCGGCCAGGTCTCTGGAATCGCTTCAGGACGATATAGAAACAATATACAGATCTGGCGGAAAGGAGGCGTTGATGAAGATACCTGGCATAGGTAAGGGGATTGCAGACAGAATTGCAGAATACATCGATTCAGGAACCATAAAGAAATATGAGGATCTCAGAAAAAATTATCCAATAGATTTCGAGACGCTGACAAAGATAGAGGGGCTCGGTCCAAAGAGAATTCTGATGCTGTACAGATCGATCGGTGTTAAGGATCTGAACGATCTGAAGAAGGCTATCGAAGATCATAGAATACGGGATCTCCCAGGATTTGGTGAGAAAAGTGAAGAAATCCTGTCCCAGAGCCTGAAGATCTATGAATCCTCAGCTGGCAGGATACCGTTACCCCTAGGATATGCTAGAGCCGTTGAGATAAGAGATTATCTGATCCAGACAGGACTTGCGGAGAGGATAGAGATTGCCGGTTCAACAAGAAGAATGAAAGACACGCTGGGAGATATTGATATATTGGCCGTCACGGAAAAACCTTTGCAGATGATGGATGCATTCACATCAATGCCCAAAGTAAAATCCGTGATCGCAAAGGGAGAGAAAAAATCCACCGTTGCATTGGATATTGGAACAACTTGCGATCTGCGCATCATATCTAGGGAGAGTTTCGGCGCCGCACTACAGTATTTCACAGGAAGCAAGGATCACAACATAAGGATGAGGAAGATCGCCATAGATCATGGAATGAAGCTCAATGAGTATGGTTTATTCAGGGATCAGGAAAATGTTGCGGCTGGACATGATGAAGATTACATATACAGGACGCTTGGCCTATCCTACATAGATCCAGAGTTACGGGAAGATAGGGGCGAGCTTGAGGCCGCCCAGATGGGCAAGCTGCCCAATATAGTAAAATACGATTCTCTAAATGCTGATCTGTGCGTTAAATTTGATATTTCCAAGGCTCAAGATAAGATGAGGGCATATGGATACGCTTACATTCTGGCCTATGCTGGATCGGAGGATGAACGTGGGATTTTTAGGATCAGATCATACACATTGAATAGAAATGATTCGGTAGAGGGGACTGAAACCACATTCAGATGTGCCGATGCATCATCGTTCAAGGATGATGTTGATAGCCTTATTAAATACATAAGGGATGGAAAAGTTCGTTTTCTGACCAATTTGGATGCTATTGGCACACCTGGTGAGGAAAAGGTATCGAAGATAATAGAAGCATGCACAGCATCCAGATGTTCTATAATGATCGATTCTAAATCGATGAGGCCATCCAGTGATTTCCTGTTCTCATTGAGGAAAAACGACGTACGCATTGCTATAGCTTCTTTCGCTGGGAATCCAGATGAACTTTCCTACATACGCTTTGGTATAGGTATTACAAGACGCGCCTGGATATCAACCGATAGGATAGACAATTTGCTACCTGTGGAGGAACTTGCATAGAACTGAAGATCTTGATAAGACTCACTTATGGAAAGACATGGATAGAAAATACAGTTTATTTTTCTTTATAAAATCTTAAATATTATAAATTAATTATTAAGTATGGAACCTTTCTATTTTAAATCATACGATCGCTTGATCGGCATAGCCTGCGATGAGAAGAGTCTTCTTTATGAAATGAAATGTCTGAATCAATACGATGGTGCCGCCCTGTATTATCATCTGAAGGAAGGCCATATAGCGATGTGGCTGGAATATATCGGGAGGAAAGATCTGGCTGACGCTATAAGATTCTCTGAAAGCGTAGAGGGGGCAATATCAACACTGGATCGCATGATCGAATCCAAGGGAATGCATCCGCACAGGGGTAGACCTAAGGGATCTGCCGGCGGCCGCGGCAAGGGGAGAGCAAAGAAGGAGGAGCCTGAAGGATGGAGCAATGAGGGCGGCAGAAATATAGAATAAACGCAAAAAAAGTGAATACGGAGCGTTCTATCTTCTTGCCCATTCCCTGTCTATAATGAAGGCATCCAGCAGCTCTGATATATATCTTTTTAAAAAGGATGTACCATTCACTATCTTGGATTTCCCCCTCTCTCTGTCTCTGAATTGATAGCCAATATCGCACACACGGCTCTTTCTGTTTTCAGCGAGGATTATGAGCAGTATCTTTGCCCCCATGTCTGTGAGTCGAAATCTGTTTCTGTGGTTGAAGTCATGGTTAAGAGACATCCTGAAACCGAATAGCCCGGACATGGGGTCCGTTGTAAGCCTCGAGGACGGTAAGATCGCGTATGCCATGTACTGCGCACCTATGGACAGTATTGCCCTGTAGCTATTCCTGTCTCCAGCCGATCCACCATCCGTATACCTGCTTCCTACAACTATATCGCAACCGTGCTGGAGCTTATCAATTATCCTGGAAATGACCTCCGGCGGATGCTGCAGATCAGCATCCATGACTATGCAGTATTCCCCATTCGCCCTATCTATACCCATCTTCAACGAACCTAGCATCCCAACCCTTATTGCATTCTCTATAACCCTGAGATGTTCGTCATCCGCCATCCTCTTTGCCAGATATTCCTTCGTACCGTCTCTGCTGTTATCGTCGACGATTATTATCTCAAAGGTATATCCGGCAAGCTGCTTTTCAACTTCGTCCAGAAATATCTCTATGTTATCCATTTCGTTAAGAGTTGCAGCCACTACGCTGATCTGAAGGTTCAAATGAACTACCTTCCGAGATTATATTTAGAGAATACTTTAATTTTTCACGTGTGGATAAAATAATTAACCATCAAATAATGCCCAGATGTATCGGTGCTTCACATGGTTGAATACGATGGTGCTGATCTCGATCCCGGGAATTCTATGATAGTGCTGATGAATGCAACACTTGATAACTTCAAGCAGATATTCAGCAAGCTTGAGTTCATCACCTCTATGAATTTCATAATTTCTGCTGCCAAAAGATACGGGATACCGATGTTGGCCATAGAGCGAAAGTTTCGACAGTCACGTTTGTCGTCGTACATAAGCAGAAAGTACAGTCAGAAACTCATAAGCCTCATGTCTCCATCGAGCTACGACGATGATTATGTAAGACAGTTCAACGATCTTGACCTGATCCAGAGCATAGAGGTGTACAATGAGGACATATTCTCGAGCGAAGACGTGGCCAGAATCATAACGGAATCTGGGAAGACGACGATCGTCTTCACCGGCTTCTTCACCGAATCTGATATATACATATCAGCCATGGAATCACTTCTTCATGACTATTACACATTCGTGGTTTCCGACGCAACGTCCACCATATCAGAGAGAACCTATTTCGAGGCCTTGGATCTGCTGTCCCAGCATGTAGAGGTGATAGACTCCAGGGATCTGATGAGGTACTGGGAGGTGATCTGAATGGACTCGCGTATACTGTTCATCGGCGGTGTACCTGGCGTAGGAAAGACGAGCATATCAGGATCGATCGCGAGGGAATTCGGTATAAACATAATGCTGTCCGGCGACTACCTCCGCGAATTCTTGAGGCCTCTCATGAAAAGCGAACAGCTCATACAGAAGAGCGTTTACGACGCCTGGCAGCCATATGGAACTATGTCCCAGGAGAACATAATAAGGGGATACAGGGATCAGGCTGGGCTGATGATGACAGGTATAGAATGGATGCTTCGTAGAGCCATATCCAACGGTGAGGATCTGATAGTTGAATCACTTTATTTTTTGCCAGAGATGATCCCCGCCGATGTTATGGGTGGAATACGTATGATATATCTGTACATAGAAGATGAGGAAACCCACAGGAAGAGACTTGTGGAACGTATAAATTACACACACAGAAACTCACCCGGAACGAGACTGGCCTCGCACCTTTACGAATACAGAACCATAATGAGATACAGCATCGAAAAGTCGTCCGGATATCCAGTCTATATGGTGGATACATCAAACTACCAGGCTGCAAAGGAAGAGATAATAAAGAAATTGAAAGAAGATGGCTTCTAATATCCCGAACTATGTGATCGTTGATACAAACGTCCTCATATACGCGGTGCAGAGGAGGATAAGGCTTGAAGATGCCGTGTTGGAAATACCGGGCATAAGCACTATAGTCATACCATCATGCGTCATGGCTGAATTATACGGCCTGTCCAGAAGAAACGTGGATGCAAAGGTTGCTTATGAATACTGCAGGAGGTTCAGAATAATCGAAGCTCCTGGTAAGGGAGACGAGTGCATAATATCCGCAGCGAAGCAGACCGGCGCTATGGTCATAACAAATGATAAGGAGCTGGCTCAACGTCTGATTAGATCTGGCCTGAGAGCAGGAATGCTGTCAGGGAAAAAGATAATTTTTTGATATTTTACAGATCTATTGGTTTCTCTATCTCCGGTATTATCACGTATGTGCCTATAGTCGCGGCAAGGTTCTTGAATCTGATCGGATCGGCTTTGATCACATCGAATGTATTGTAATGCATTGGTATGGCTATGGGCGATCTCAGCATCTTAAGAGCCTCGATAGCCCCATCAACGTCCATGGTGTAATGGCCACCTATGGGTAACAGCGATATCTCCGGCCTATCTACTGAACCTATTATCTCCATGTCCTTGAAGTATCCAGTGTCTCCAGCATGATATATGCGTCTGCCCATATCGATCACGTAGCCCACTGGATTTCCTGCATATCTACCATCATAGCTGGATGAATGCGTTGCTATAGTTGCCTTCACCGAAATTCCATCGAAGTCCACTGTCCCGCCAGGATTGATATCTATGGTTTTGATGCCGGACTCCTTGAATATCTCAGACAGTTCGAACACGCTCAGTATAGGTGAACCTGTTCTCTTGGCTATGGCAACAGCGTCGGCCGCATGATCATAATGGCCATGCGTTACGAGTATGAGATCTGGATTGAGATCCTCCACCTTGACCTTTGCCACGGGATTGTCCTTTATGAACGGATCTATCAGAATATTCTTCTTCCCCTCTATGGAGAAACAAGCATGTCCATGCCAGGTTATCCTCACGGTCATAGTATTGCATGCGATCAAGATTTAAAATCCTTTTCCGCCACGGTTCAATATATCAAGATATCGCGGTATATCCGGAGGCAAAAATGCTGTCATATTGTCCATGATATTACCTAATAATTTATATGATGATTCAAAATCAACCCCCGTATGAAACAATCAATCATAGGCAGGAACGTGGTAGACGATATTTCCTTCGGGGCAATCGTCAAGATAAGGGATCAGCTTCTTGAGATGCAGAGGAACGGTAAGAAGGTCTACAGGCTGGAATCCGGAGATCCGTCTTTTTCCCTTCCGCCCCATGTCAAAGAAGCCATAAAACAGGCCATAGAGAACAACAAGACTCATTACACTGATTCCACTGGAATACCAGAACTGCGAAGGGCCATTGCTGAGAAACTAGTAAAGAAGAACGGCATTAAGAATGCGACACCTGAAAATGTCATAGTCTCCAACGGCGGAATGAATGCCCTCTACGTAACGTTCAGATCACTCATCAGTCCAGGCGACGAGGTCATCATTCCGGATCCCATGTGGACTGAGATAGCTGAGATAATAAAGCTCGCGGAAGGCGTTCCAGTGAGGGTTCCTGTTGAGAACTATACCGAGAATCTGCTGAAGTACGAGGATGACGAAAGGATCAAGGCTGTATTCATAAACAGCCCGCACAACCCAACAGGTCTGGTATTCACGCCCAAGCAGATCGACGATATCATATCATTCGCTGAGTCCAAGGGGATATTCATCGTTAGTGATGAGGCCTATGAGGACGTGATATTTGACGGAAGAAAGCATGTGAGCCCTGCATCAAAGTACGATGATACCATATCGCTCTTCTCCATGTCAAAGACTTATGCAATGAGCGGCCTCAGAATCGGCTATGCACACACAAACAACGATCTGCTATACGAGAGGATGAAGAAGTTGCTTAGATGCACGATTAACGGTGTAAACTCGGCAACTCAGTACGGCGCCGTTGCGGCTTTAACAGGACCGCAGGAGTTTGTAGGCCAGATGAGGGATGAGTATCAAAAGCGTCGCGATATCATATACAATGCAGTGCTGAAATCACCATATCTCGAACCCATAAAACCAGGCGGAACCTTCTACCTGTGGTGCAGGATAAAGAAGTTTCCAGAGGGTGTCAAAGATTCATGGGATATGACCTACTATCTTCTGGATAAGACCGGAGTGGGATCATCTCCTGGCCCCGTCTTCGGACCTGCAGGAGAGGGATACATAAGATTCGCATTCAGCGCAGATACAGAACAGATAAAAGAAGCATCGGAACTTCTGGAGAAGTTCCATTGATATTATTTTTCAAAAAAAATCAGACAATTATCTTGTCCTTGAAGGTTTCGAATGGATCCAGTATGGGTCTTCCATCCGGCGTCTTGACATCCTGCGCTGCTGGGGGGACATTTTCGTAGTTGTCAACGTACTGCTTCAGTCTCTCTGTGAACGGTGGGATCTTCTTATTCACATAGAAGATACCGATGGGTATACGATCGCCCCATTCGAAGGATTTCTCTATGGCTCTGTTGTACTTCTCTTCGGCCTTTGGATCGTTCTCGGTCACGACAGGATCCCACGACTTGTCGTCGTCAAGTTTGTAGACCCTCTTCTTGTACCAGTCCATCGTGTTTATGTTGTTGTAGGTTGGGCAGGGCTGCAGAATGTCGATAAAGGCAGATCCAGGAAACATGACGGCCTGCTTTATTATGTTCTTCAGGTGCGCGATCTCAAAGCTGAATCCACGGGCAACAAACGAGTATCCAGTTGAAATGGCCAGCATGATCGGGTTAATGGCATCGTATATGTTCGGCCTTGCGAGGCTCTTCGTCTGAACGCCAAGCTTCAATGTGGGTGCGGCCTGCCCCTTCGTCAGACCGTATACGGCGTTATCGTACATCAGAACCGTTATACCACTGTTCCTCCTTCCTTCAGCAACCAGATGGCCCGCTCCGATGCTCATCAGATCGCCGTCACCACCCGTTACGATGACCTTCAGCTTGGGGTTCGTCAGCTTAACACCTACGGCAACAGGTATTGCCCTGCCATGGAGCGTGTGTGCACCAGCTGCGTTGACGTAATGCGGTGTCTTTCCAGAGCACCCTATACCAGATATCACAGCAACATCGTGAGCGCCCAG
This sequence comes from Thermoplasma sp. Kam2015, assembly GCF_003205235.1. Lineage (NCBI taxonomy): Archaea > Methanobacteriati > Thermoplasmatota > Thermoplasmata > Thermoplasmatales > Thermoplasmataceae > Thermoplasma > Thermoplasma sp. Kam2015. The sequence continues at coordinate 159,790 of NZ_QJSM01000020.1, forward strand.
ATTCAATTCCTGCAGTGCCGACGTCAATGCGGTCAATATACCAAAATCTCCGCATCCCGGGCACCAATCAACCGTTATATCATTTCTAAAATTATGAACCATCTTCAAGCACCACCATCAAACTTTCCTTATTCAATATCTCCTTTGCAGACTTCAGGATCTCATCCTCTGTCATATGCCTGCCGTTGTACTTCAGTATCTTGTTCTTGATATCGATGCCAGTGTAGAGTTTGATCATCTGTGCTGCCTGAGCAGTGTAATTGCTCTCCACATCGATAACAAGTCTTGCCTTGCTTATAACATCCTTAACAAATTCTGCTGGGAATGGCGAGAACATCTTGAGGTAGAGGAGATTGGCAGAGATACCCTCTTCCTTCAGATCTTCGATAACATCGAGTATCGGTCCCTTCTGGCTTCCCCATGTGACGAACGTTACATCGGCTTCCTTATCTCCTATTAAAACTGCCTTTTCCTCCAGCGGGATCTCCTTGTCCGCCGTTTCCAGCTTCTTGAATCTCTTCTCCATCATCCTATCTCTGATGTCCGAATCTTCGGTGACATGTCCAAGTTCGTCGTGTTCATCTCCGGTCATCCAGAATATGTTTCTCCCCATGGTTGTGTATGGAGAAACGCCGTTTTCCGTATTGAGATCGTAACGCTTGACATCGTCACCCTCCTTCGCGAGCTTTACCGTTTCTATCTTTATATTGTCAAGGTCAATCTTTGATATCAGATCTAGCGTATTGGCCAGATTCTTATCTATAAGGTGTATAACCGGGAGCTGATATTTTGCTGCATAGTTAAGGGCCTTTGCAGCGTCGTATATGCATTCATCAACCGTTCCTGAGGAGAACACTATCCTCGGATATTCGCCATGTCCAGCATTCAGAGCAAAGAGCAGATCGGATTGGCCGTTCCTAGTCGGAAGACCTGTGCTCGGCCCGCCCCTCTCATAGAATGTGACGACTAGCGGTACCTCATCCATACCGGCGAATGACAGACCCTCAGCCATCAGTGAAAAACCAGGGCCACTGGTTGCAGTAGCGGATCTAACACCTGTTAATGCACCGCCTATGGCCATGTTTATTGCGGATAGCTCATCTTCTGTCTGAACTATGACAACACCGCCCTTCTTAAGACTCTTAGCCTCGTTTGCCAGCCACTTTATATTCTGATGTTCCTCTATCGTTGTACTCTCATCGCTTGCAGGCGTTATCGGGTAGTATGTCTGAAATCTCAACCCACCCAGAAGTTTGCCCAGTGCGGATGCATCATTCCCGGTGAGCAACAGCTTCCTCGGTGTAGGCAAAGCGGGGAGTGTCTTACCCGCAACCTTGCTGTCCTGAGCGAACTTGTAAGAAGCATCAACCACCTTTACATTCTCCTCGATAACCTGCTGCTTGCCCTTGAATATATAGGATATCGCATCATCAGCGAATTTTCTGTCTATTCCTATTATGGCCAGTGTTATGGCTGCTCCAATGGTGTTGTAATATCTGCTCGGAGTTCCATCCGGAACTGCCTCGGTTGCAATATCAGAGAATGGTATGGGTAGCAGATGCGCACCGCGCTTCTTCATGTATTCTAGAGCCCCCCTTATGGTGGTCTCGAATCCATTCTCCGTTAGTATTCTCCTGATCTTGGCAGAGGTATCTCTCATTATCATTCTAGCAGCCTGCAGATCGTAATCTTCGGTTGTCTTATCATAGAGAACGGTGGACACCTCAGATACGTCATCTAGGTGCTCGAATATCGTGTCAGGATCAAGTGCGACAAAAATATTCACAGGGTACTTTAGAGACCTCGGCTGCTTTTCCATCACCCTCATATGGGTATAACTGTGGCGCCCCTTTATATTTGAGTGGTATTCTCTAACGCTGAGAACACCGTATCCAGAAGTTGCAACTGCTTTTCCAACAAGGTTAGCGGCTGTATCTATACCGCCTCCTTGCGGACCGCCTATGAGTATATTGAAATCCATATTTACTCAACTATGGTTATTACCTTCGTATTAAAATATGTTTTTGATCGCTCCTGGAGAAAGAAAATGAAAACTTAAAAACGAAAAACATTATGCAATTTACTGTATTCGAATATATCTTGAACATATAGATGTACCATCGAACGCTACATATATCTACACATACATCATAAATATACGCCCATATGAAGGATCCATTGAAGATATATTCCTCGCAGCATCTATGAATCTCAATTCAAAAGGACGATCCTTTGTACGAAATCATTGAACCTTCCGTTCATCTGTTCCAAGGATATGATGAACGCAGTACCAATATATCGGAGAAAGAAAATTTCATGGATGAGATAAAAATATATGTATAGATATACTTCCTCATTAATGGAAACCAGATCTGAAAAGAGGGCCTTTCTGATTGGAAGGTTTCAGCCATTTCACAAGGGACATCTCGAGATAGTTAGGCGCATATTAAGCGAGAACGATTCCATTATTATAGGTATAGGTTCGGCGCAGTATTCGCACACGGTGATCAATCCATTCACCGCAGGAGAGCGCCATCTGATGATATCCAGAACACTCGAAAAAGAGCATATTTACAATTATTACCTGGTGCCCATAGAGGATGTGAATGCCAACTCTCTTTGGGTCTCTCATGTTGAGGCACTTACTCCAAAATTCGACATAGTCTATACCAATAACCCGCTGGTCAGAAGGCTTTTCATGGAGAGAAGATATGAGGTACGTTCGCTACCGATGGTGAACAGAAAGGAGTGGACGGGCACAAAGATAAGAGAAAAGATGATCGCAGGCCAACCATGGGAAGAGGATGTTCCTGATCCGGTTGTCGAGGTGATCCACGAGATAGACGGTATCTCCAGGATAAGACAACTTTCCACGACGGACGAGGATATCACGCAGTGATATTTATTCCTTATGCCATATTTTGATATTTGCTTTCATCGCCATCTCCGTTTTTAAGGAATCCATATATCTTGAACATGAGTGAATATAGCACTATATCCTATAAGGAATAAAATTAATATTTCCCTACCTCTGATCGCATGATGGAAGCGAATTCAAATGCAAAGGCAACAAAGGTGCCAGGAAGGTCTGTAATGACCTCGCTCTCCGCGATGGGATATTTTCTTGATGGTTACGACCTAAGCGTGATATCCGTTTTCACGCTGGTTCTGGTGACCTACAAGATCTTCAAGTACACGGCGTTCACAGAGTCGTTTGTCACTGGATCTGCTCTGCTGGGAGCTTTTGTCGGTGCGGTGCTATTTGGGCACTATGCAGACAGGATCGGCAGAAGATACCTGTACATATTCGATCTGATATTTTTCGCGATCTTTGCAATTCTGACAGCTCTCGCCACGAATATATATGAGATGATCGCGTTCAGGTTCTTTGTCGGTCTGGGTGTGGGTGCTGATTATGCCCTCAGTCCTGTCTACACAACAGAGATGTATCCCAATAGACAGAGAGGCGGAGGCTATGGCTGGGTCTGGACTTTCTGGAGCCTAGGCGCAGCCACGGCATTCATAATCGGATACGCCTTCTATCTTGTCGATCCGTTGACAGGATGGCGCTGGACGCTTGGTCTTGGTGCAATCCCTGCCATCATAGTTGTGGTCATGAGGATGAAAATGCCAGAATCCATAAGATGGAAGGCTGCAGATAAAAGCGTATCTGAACAGGAAATAAGAGACGTTGCAGACAGCATAGGCATTAAGAAGGAGGAGATGGACAGCATACTGGCGGAGAGGAATAGGGAATCCAGAATCCGATCAGGTTCGCTGAGATCTCTCTTCAAGGGTGAATACGGCAAGAGAACGTTGATAGTCTGGATTCAGTGGATCCTGTATGACATAGCCGGATACGGCATAGGCCTGTACTCTCCACTCATCCTGAAGGAACTGGGCGTCGTTGGTTCCTATACGCTCCTCTATTCATTCGTATTCTACATGCCCATAGGCTTCATGGGCGCGTTCGGTGCAGTAATGCTGAATGACCGTGTGGGCAGAAGGCCGCTGCAGATACTCGGCTTCGGATCCATGGCTCTTGCCATGCTGCTGTTTTTCTTTGCCGCAAGCGGAAGAGGGCAAATATTCCTAGCCATAGGCATACTCGCGTTCATAATAGACTATGCACTTGGAAACCTTGGACCTGGAAATACCATGGGCCTCTATGCCATAGAGCTGCTTCCGACCAAGCTGAGGAGCTCGTCCATGGGCAGCGCCACAGGTATAACAAGGATAGTTTCGTTCCTCTCGGCGTTCCTCTTTCCATATCTGTCAAAATCGACCGTTCTTGGAAAGGAGGGTTTCTTCTTTGTCCTCTTTGTGGTGATGCTGCTGGCACTGTTCTTCACCATATTCTTCACACCTGAAACCAAGGGTCTCAGCCTTGAGGAGATAACCGTAGCAAAGTACAGACACGAAGGATGGAAACCGGTACTTGCACTTGACGATTCCAAAAAATAATAAATCATTTTTTTTAAATATACATAAAATTTAAATTCATCATCGTTCGCGAAACAGATAGGCGTATAATTTTCAATCTCAATATTTTCAGCAAAAATGATTCTGATTTTACAGAGAGGATCACCACATTCCTCTGGCCTTCATTGCGTCAGCTACTTTCTTGACTGATACAACATACGCAGCCGTCCTAGGATTCACCTTATAGCGATCCATAGCATCAAAGACATCGTGCGCCGCCTTGGTCATCTTCTGATCAAGCTTCTTATATACGTCATCAGCGGTCCAATATTCGCCATAGTTGTTCTGAACCCACTCAAAGTACGACACTGTGACACCACCTGAGTTTGACAGGAAATCTGGAAGATCGAGTATTCCGCGCTTGAAGAGGATCTCATCAGCTTCAGGTGTTGTTGGTCCATTTGCCAGCTCAAGAACGATCTTTGCCTTTATCCTGTTCGCATTTTTTCCGGTTATCTGCTCCTCTATGGCGGCAGGTATGAGAACGTCCACCTCTGATTCCAGGAGTTCTTCATTCGTGATCGGAGTGGATCCAGGAAAACCGACGACGGATCCTGTCTTCCTCTTGTGATCAAGCAGAGAACTGTAATCTATACCGTCTTTCTTGAATATTCCGCCCTTCGTATCAGATACGGCCACGACCTTTGCACCGAACATCTCCTGAACAAACTTGACCGCGAACTGCCCTGCATTTCCGAAACCCTGAACGGCCACGCGCGCCTTTGAAAGATCGAGACCGATCCTCTTTGCACCCTCCCTGAGAACGAACATTCCACCCTTTGCGGTGGAGTCTCCACGACCTTCGGATCCTCCTACCTCGATAGGTTTTCCGGTTATTACGTTTGGAGCACTGTGCCTCACTATATTTTCGTATTCATCCATCATCCATGCCATGATCTGTGGATTCGTATAGACATCAGGTGCTGGTACATCGACATCTGGTCCTATGAAATCAGCGATTGCCCTTATATAACCACGGCTGAGCCTCTCCAGCTCACCCTGGCTCATGGATTTGGGATCGCAGATCACTCCACCCTTAGCGCCTCCAAAGGGTATGTCAACTATAGCGCATTTCCATGTCATCCATGCGGCCAGAGCCTTTACCGTTGAAAGGGTCTCCTCCGGATGATACCTTATACCACCCTTGCCAGGGCCTCTGGCGGTATTGTATCTGACCCTGAAGCCTGTAAATACCTTCACCTTACCGTCATCCATCTTTACAGGTATGCTCACCTGAAGGATCTTCTCAGGCTGCCTCAGTATCTCCAGAGCCTGCTCATCCAGCTTCAAAACTGCGGCCGCTTTCTCAAGCTGCTGCAAGGCCATCTCAAAAGGATCCATGCTTTCCGGCATATATGTCACCTTATTTTTAAATATTTAAATACATGTAGACATGCATTAATAATATATGAAATTAATTATCTTGGCATTTTTAATCATGAAATATATATGACCGGTTTGCCGGGAAGTGCAATTTTTCCGTTTATGACATCGCCCCTCTGTATCCTTATGGGACAGCCTATCTCCTTGGATATGTAAACCTGATTCCTCTGGAGGACGTCATACTCATCGAAACCGTAGATCATTATGTCCTTTCTGCGCTTCACCAGATACTGCATGTATTTCTTGGACTGCCCTGAAACCGAATTGTTGAGAAATTCCTGGGCAGCCCTCATGACATCATCATTTGCAACCGTTATTTCAACGGATTTTGGCTCCATGCCGGTGACCTGAACTATATTTTTGATGTCCTGCAGCACCCTCTCAACATAATCCATGGCATTATACATCTGATCGCATGTCATTGCGAATTTCCTGACTATGCGTTCGTATCTGTCCATGAAGTTCTCTTGGAACGGATCCACGGACACGTATGTATCGGAGACATACATGTGCCAGTATTCCTCCGCATGATGTGGTATGACAGGCATCAAAGACCTGATCCAGTCAGCGAGTACCGGTGTAATAGCTCTGTTCACATCTCCGCCTCTGGATGCAAGATATTTCAAATCGTTCAGAACCCCGTAGAATATGTTGATGTATGCATCCCTTATCTGATATTTATCCATGCTCTCGAAGAACTGCTTAAGCCTCACTGCGAACCTGGCTACGAACCATGCCTCATAGAAGTTTAGATCAGATTCGTCAGCCTTGAATTTTGAAAGTAAATCCTTGAATTCATTGAATCTCCTGGTTATGCCTGCCAGATCTGTTTCATTCCAGTCCATCGTGGACGATATATCCGCCTGGACTGCCACATAAAGCCTATATATATCGGCTGAATATTTTTTCGTTATTTCCAGAAGCGATATGACGTTGCCCTTGCTCTTGGAGATCTTAGCGCCGTTCGAAACCACAAGACCAGATATTATGAGTCCAGCGGGCCATTTTTCCTTAGGAAATATGGCGGCATGGTTGAGAACATAGAAAGAGAGGTGATTGGATATGTGCGGAATGGCCGTGAGCCTTATATCTACAGGATACCAGTAACTGAACTGCTTCTTGGCCTCTTCTTCTTTGTCGTTCAACGGAGATCCTTCCAGAAATATTCTTGTCATGACCTCATCGTTCAGGTCGCCTTTGACGTATAGATCCCTAAGCTGCAGAGAGTTTGTGTAAACAGCTGGATATATGGTCGAATCGGAGAGAGATTCGATCACCCATCTGTCATCGAAAGGCAGTTTTGTTCCGAGTCCCCTTCTTCTGGCGCAGGGACGTTCACGCAGCCAATCGATCGCGTCGTTCATGACGCTCCTGTATAATTCTGGATGCATCACCATGGAATTTATCATGCTGTGGCCTAGATCCTTGAGCCATGTCTGGGAATAATCCAGAAACCACTGATCCGGAAGCACCGCTACGATGACCTTCGATCCAGATCTAGTCACCGCATGCCTTGACGTCTCGTAGAATATGAACGCATTTCCATCATCTATGAGATCCTTTTTCACCGCCTCTCGGGCCTCACGGACAGGCATACCTGTATAACTCCCTGAGTTGATCAGCTTGCCGTAATAGAACTCATTCCTGTAGAGATCCCTCGTTGCCTCCTCGCGCCCTTCATCTGAATTCAAATCGTATTTGGCCTCTATATCCACCATTTTGATGGGCGCTTCTATCACGACTGGGAATTCATGCCCCCTCTTCTTTTTGTAATAAACGTAATCGTATACTGAATGTGATGGGACAGAGTACACTATGCCAGTCCCGTTATCCGGATCCACAAAATCGGCCTGATACACCTTGACCTGCTTCTTTGTTGGGGTCTCATAGGTGTACTTCTGTATCGTAGCTGTACTGATCTCTCCCAGCAGATCGACATCATCCCTTTGGAATTTCAGCTTGGTGAGACAATTCTCGGAGACGACAGCCTCACGACCTGCTATACGGATCTTAACGTATTTTGCGTTCGGATTGATCCACAGATTTGTTATCCCGTATATGGTCTCTGGCCTTAACGAGGCGGCGATCAGATCGAAGGATCTGCCGTGAAAGAATATCGCGGTATATTCCTCTATCGTGACCTTATCGGTGTCTCCGTCCTTTATGTCGTCCTCGCCAACCGCATTGTCATCATCCAGGCTGTAGAGTATTGGATATTTTCCCTGCTTTATCAGACCCTTGTCGTTCAGTCTCCTGAACTGCCACTGCACAAACTTCTGATAGAATTCATCAGCGGATGTGAAACGCCTGCTCCAGTCTATGGAGTATCCGAGCCGCTTGAAATCGTTTATTATGGCATTGGAAAAGTAATCTGCGATATTTTTTGGATCCTTGAAACTCTCGATTATAGAATCTACATCCTTTTCTCCATATTCCTGAAGATACGATCTGTAGAGATCGATCGTGGCCCTGTCTCCTACCCTTATCCTTTCTGAAAAGGCTAATATCGGCGTACCACTCTGGTGGAATCCCATGGGAAACAGCACATTATAATTTCTGGATCTCTTGTATCTCGCTATGATGTCTCCAAGCGTATATGTCCTGCCATGCCCAACATGAAGCGATCCATTGGTATATGGCCACGGTACCGTTATCATGAACTTCTTCCGTTCATCTATCTTCGGGACAAATATTCCGTCCCTTTCCCAGGCATTCTGCCACTTCGTCTCTATGTCCACGGTGATCACTCCACTATAAGAACGGCGGCTGCCACCACGGTGGTCCACTCACCCGGTTCGAGAACAACAGCAGTGGATGATATTGAACCGGTCGTGAGTATCTTATCCTCCAGCACGTATTCCTCCTTCTGCTTATCATAGGCAAGCTGTGCCGACGATCCTATGGTTGATGCAAGCATCTCGGCCGCAAGCTTCTCGGCAAATGATCCGGCCGCCTTCTCCGTCTCTCCGAAACTGTGGTGCTCGCTAAGATATCCCCATTTGCTCCTGTCACGAGGTATCGCATATCCTATTGCAGCTGATATCATCCTGTTCAGCTCGTTAGATGTGTTTCTAGCCAGCACTGTGAACAGTATCTGACCTGGATTCAATTTTTTCAGTCCCTCTTCCCTGGTTATCATCTGTGCATGTGGTGGAAAAATGGAACTGATGCTGGACAGGTTATAAGGAGCTATACCTGCATCTCTAAGAGCTGCCTCGAATGATACAAGCTGTGTTTCTCCCCTCCCCACGCCTCTCGTGAAGAAGATATGCGTCGGCACAAATCCTGACATAGAAAACCGATATTCTGCGTTCTTATATTACTTTTGATCGACATTTCATCCACAGCGATTGCAAATTTTTCAGCCATCATCTCGAAGGATAGATGACGGGATGCCGCTATCCGGCAAAGTATATATATTATATAAAACTTATTTAAATATGAAAATACTGGTAGTGGTACCGGAATTTCTTCCGTTGGATCAGATAAAAGCTGCCGTCTCAACGATATCCTCCGATCTTGATGTACGCAATGACACTAACTTCGAAAGAAGTGATGCAGAAATTCTCATCGTCACGACGTTCACCCCCGTAAACGCCGAACTTTTGAAAAAAATGCCAAGATTGAGATTCGTGCAGGTTGCGAGTATAGGATATGACAACGTAGATCTAAACGCCATGAAAGGAAACGGAATAATCGTTTCGAATATACCAACGGCTAGCGCTGACAGCGTTGCTGAGCATGCGCTCTCCATGGTACTGTCTCTGCTGAAGGATCAGAGATTTCTGGATTCGGAGATCCGGTCTGGCCGGTGGCCAAAGATAACGAGATCGACGGATCTTATGGGCAAGACGTTTGGCATCGTTGGAATGGGATCCATAGGCCGTGCGCTGGCATCCAGGCTTCTACCGTTCAAAACGGCCATCATCTATTATGATATTAAGAGGATGAGCGAGGCTGAGGAGGAGGAATACGGTGCAACGTATGTCGATCTGAATAGATTGCTTTCCGATGCAGATATCGTTTCCGTTCATGTGCCACTTACCGAAACAACGAGACATCTCTTCAACAAGAGCAAATTCTATCTTATGAAGGACGGATCAATATTCATAAATACTTCAAGAGGTGAGGTCGTTGTGGAGAAGGACCTCATTGAGGCTATAAAGAAGAAAGGCTTAAGGGCGGGTCTTGACGTTTTCGAGACGGAACCGCCTGATCCCAAATCAGAACTTCTGAAGCTTGACAACACCATACTCTCACCGCACATAGCTGGCGTGACCATTGAAAGTCAGATGCGTTTCTTCAAGGAAACCATCGCAAACGTCATGCGCTACATGCAGGGATATGAACCAAACTTCAGGGTGGCCTGAATGAAGGGATACAAAATATTCGGGAATGTTCTCAGAGATTTGAAACTCTCACCGGTTCTGGGTAATCCTGGAACAACTGAACTACCCATGCTGAGAGACATCTCAAACTATGTGCTCACGCTTCATGACGGAATCGCGGTGGGCATGGCTGATGGGATCGCCCTTTGGACAAGGAAGCCTGTCCTCGTTAACCTGCACACAGATCTTGGATTGGGAAATGCCATGGCCTTTCTGATGACCGCAGCAAGGAACCACTCCCCCCTGATAGTCACGGCAGGACAGCAGGATCAGAGACATCTGGCCTACGAACCGCTTCTCTCCGGAAATCTGACGGAGATGGCCGATAACTTCGCAAAATACAGGACAGAGGTGAGAAAACCAGATGACATAGCCTATGAGATCAGAAAGGCGTATCAGATAGCTGAAGAGCCACCGAGGGGCCCTGTATTCCTTTCATTTCCCATGGACGTCATGGAGGCGGAAGGATCATACGTATACGAAGATGTCGCGAGATCGACTCACAATGTGATGGACGAAGACGATGTAATAGCGGTGGCAAACGCTATAAATGATGCCAAGAATCCTGCCGTGATCTTCGGATCGGAGATCGATGAATTCGATGCCTTCTCAGAAGCCATGGCCTTTGCGGAGAAACTTGGTTGTCCTGTCTATTCGGAGCCGTTGGGAAACAGATCGAGTTATCCCTCAGATGATCCGCATTACGCGGGAGAACTTTATCCTGCAGCAGCTCTTGTGGATCTGGACCTGATGCAGTACGATCTCCTTCTCTTTATAGGATCCGATCTCACGCTGTATCCTTATACTACGGATCTAATACTGCCCGGTAAGAGGAAGATAGTCATAGGCCTCAACAACAGACGAATGATAGGTGAAACGTATCGGGCGAATCCAAAGATATTCCTTGCGAGAATACTGGATCTTGTGCACAGAAAGTGCAATTTCAGACGTAGCAGGGACTATATGAAGCTCACGGACGCAGTCAGGGATAAAAAGAAGATGGGGCAGAAATACGTCTCATACAGGATATCGAAGTATTTCAGTGATTTTACCATGATGGATGAAGCAATATCTGTTTCAGAAACACTCAGACATTACTTCGGATACAGGCCAAACGGTTACTTCACTGCAAGGAGCGGACAAATAGGATGGGCGCTGCCTGCATCTCTCGGCATAGCGATGTACAATCCAAAAGTTGTAACTGTGGTTGGTGATGGGTCTCTCATGTACTCCATACAGGCGCTGTGGACGGCAAAGCATTACGGAATACCACTCAAACTAATAGTTCTGGAAAATGGCGGATACAATATTCTGAGGAGCTATGCCATGTCCTATTTTCCGGAGATCAGTGATGCTGAATATCTCAGGCCAGAGATGGATATAGAGAGCATCGTATCATCGTATGACATAGACGTGCGTATTGCCGATGCTGAGCTGAAGGAACTTGAGTGGCTGAGGTCAGGATCTGATCAGAAGGCTCTGATCGTGAAGATGGACAGATCCATCCCAAGCATGTTCTGATCAATCCTCATGGAACCATCATCTTCTGTACATTTCAAGAACAACATCAAGATTCCTGAGGGCATTTTCCGGTGGATATGGTACATCGATATCCTTCTCCACGCTTTCTATGAATCCACCAATTTCGGATTCATAGACGTCCTTCCATTCTACATTAAGCATCGTGCCGTTCAAAACTGGAGGATTGAGCACCGTGCGGATCTCGTCTGGTTTCATGAGGCTTGATCCTGCCATCTCATATATAGATCCATCTGTGCCTATGACCTCATACGCGGGAAGTCTAGGTGGATCCTGGTAGCTCCATGAATAATAGAAAATGCCGTATGCACCGTTCCTGAATGTAAAAAGCGCAGCTGTATTGTCCTCGCCTTCCAGAGAGGTTCCGCCTTTATAGTTATGGCATGAAATATCCTTCCATTCTCCACCGAAGTCGAGGAAAAGTTCAAGAAAATGGACACCTCCGTCGATCAGAGATCCTCCCATCATCTCGCTTCTCCTGCTCCTCCAGCCCGGCGCATCGTATCTCTGCTGATCCCTGACGATGATGGTGCGTATAGATCCTATCTTACCATTTTCGATGGCCTCCATAGCCCTCTTGAACGAGGGATCGAAGAAGAACTGTTCCGCGACCATGAATTTCAGATTCCTCCTTTTGGACTGATTGATGAGTTTGATGGCCTCATCTATCCTCCCCGTTATTGGCTTCTCTATCAAAACATGCTTTCCGGCTTCAAGCGCCTTCATGGCTACTTCATAGTGAAGATGGTGAGGCAGTACTATGTCCACGATGTCGCTGTTGCTGCTGAGAGCCTCAGTCAAGTCAGAATAGGTACCATGTATACCATAGTCCTTCCGGTACAAGTTAAGAACCTGATCATTTCTATCATATACTGAAAAATCAAAGCCAAGACGCCTGTAGGTTTCTGCATGTACCTTTCCAAATCCGTTGCCTCCAATGAGAAGTATATTCATAACTCATAGGAGTATTATCTTATATATTATTCTTTATGCATAGATATATAGCGATAAGGCTGTATATCAACGCATGATTTCGCTAGGCATAGTCCAGACAGCCCGCAAAAGCACATGGGGACAGCGTCATGTATAAATACGATGGATCTATAAAGTGTGGAACTAAGGCATGGGTTATTGATTGATGAGGCTTCAGACCCATAGTTTGACGAAAAAGTTAAAAGCAAAGTAGCTCTATCGGTCTTAGTGCCGCTGTAGCTCAGTTGGTAGAGCACTCGGCTGTTAACCGAGCGGTCATCGGTTCGAGACCGATCAGCGGCGTGGGGATGTAGCTCAGCTAGGCAGAGCGCCTGGCTCATAACCAGGTGGTCGTCGGTTCAAACCCGGCCATCCCCATACGGTTATAAGTTTAAGGATTCTTCATAAGCTATCATTTTTATTTACATCATTTATGGCCTTTCCAGAAGATCGAGAATATTTAATGATATGGCATTTTTGAAATAAATAGGATCGTTAAAATTGAATCAAGAAAACGATGTTGAATCATACAGGGGAAAGGAGACCTGATAATAGCGTGAGCAGCCATCGCTGTAGTTATTTCCACATCAATCGATTTTTACGATATATACCCAATATAAAGGAAATGACAACATATCAAACCTATTTTTCAAATGGATCGATAAGCTTTCTAATTCTGCATACTTTTCCTGAGATGATCCGTATCAACGACGCTACAGTGATCTTTGAAGATGGATCATGCGAATTGCCTGATACTATACGAATAGGCTGAGGTTTGCTATCTCTGCAGGCATTAATTCTGATTAAATAAATGAATCTTCAAACAGCTATGCTATCCATAAGGAATTTAATATAGTAGAAATCAATAAATTATCATGCAGTTGATCGACATCGATCATGCACTGGATATGGATCTTGTGCTAAAACTGAGAGAGGATACGCCGTTCATAAAATCATCTGCAGATCTGGACTTCAGGATCCCGGTTATGATTCATAATATCGACGGAAAACTTATGATGAGTGCTTTTTTTCCAAAGTTCAAATCGGGAAAAAAGATCAACATCAATCTGAGTGCCTTCAATCCCATTGAGAAGGAAGATATGTACGTGGTTGACGAGAGGATAAACAACATCCATGGATATGAGATAATAAACGAGCTGATCAATGCGCCATCATGCGTTATGAGCAATGCTGATATTTTCAGAGGAGACCTGAATGTTTATCTAAGATTCCACAGTTCGAAAATTGAAAAGATTTCAGATCTGTTATCAAAATACATAATCCATGGCGATCATTCAAGAATCGAATACTTGGGTCCAACCATAGGCATTCAAGAAATGCTGGAGCGTTTGGACTCCGATTACGGTCTATCTGTCGTTTCATATGTTATGCCGCTGGGTGATGAGGAAAAGGAAATCGCCAAAGAATTATCATCGACACCATTCATAGGTGAGCTCAAGAACGATTCGGTTCAGAAGAACCGTATTGAAACGATCATATATATACAGAAATCTAGATTGAACAGGCATTTCAGCCAGCTACTGACTCCAATATCCGAGGAAAGCGGAATATTTGAAGCGATAATCGAGAGCAAGAACGTCTCGGAGATCAGGAGAATATCAAATAATCTGCATATACCTAGGTTCAGATTTTTCTTCAAACTCTACAAAGATATGCTTGAGATAGATACATTCCTGCCTTCATCTTCGCTCTACGATTATTATACGGAGATATTCAAACTGGTGCAGAGGATTGATGATGGAATATATGTAAAATATATTTCTAAATACAATCAGGATATATGGAAATATATATGACAATTTCACATTCGATTAGATATATGTAAAGTAGTTAGTTAAATTATGATTTATACAAAAGGGAAATATTTATATTAACTTATATGAATACATTTTCGAATGAATACAATGAAAAATGAACAAATGCCTCCAGCCATTCTTGGCATAACCGGAATCGCAGGCCCAATAATAGCCATATCCTTCATTCTGATAGACGTCGGAGTGAGCCCTTGGTTCCTGTGGTCAAGAAATGCTCTCAGCGATCTTGGGGTACATCAGTACGGATATCTTTTCAACTCCGGCCTGATAGTAGAGGGTATACTTAACGTGTTCTTCGTGATATCTTTGAAGCGGATCGGCATAGCCAGATATGTGCAGGCAATGATGATCGCCTCCGGTCTGTCGCTCGCGATGGTTGGCGTGTTCAATGAGCACTTTGGCTACCTCCACCTGTTATTCGCACTGATATACTTCATACTCTTCCCTGTCTCCATAATTATTGCCAGTGCTTCAGCTACACTTCCCGGATCCCTGAGAATCTATGGTATTGCAGGATCTGCCACGGCCATCGCTGTTATAATAGTTGGTATAGGTTTTGTCTTCCATTTCGTAACCATCAAGAACGTTGGTCTTGCTGTACCTGAATTCATTGAAGCCGTGATCCTTGCACTGTGGTCTATCTTCGCCGGTTTAGTTGTCTATGGAACCGACAAAAATAAAGTTTCTAACAGATCAGTATCCTGACGCAGCATCATCTTCCACAGATCTTCGAATACATGGACAATCCCTTTTTCCTACAACTTCGTGAAACAACAGCCATGAATAGCGAAAAAGAGATATCGTTTAATTGACCGACGGAGGCTATATATAGAAGAGAAATTAATTAGCAGTACGCATCTGAGGCGAGACAAATCAAGATAATTTTCTTATGATCACATCACCCTCTGGATCGTCCTGTATCAGCTCTATACGGCCTTTATTATGCAGAAATAGCGAATATAAGAAGAATGAGGCCTGATCCCTTCTGGTGCTGCCCCATACCTTCGACATTGGCACTGTGTCCGATGGATAGGCATCGATTATGTCCATCACCCTGGCCATCTCGTCCTCGGGATTATCCCTGTTTAGCTTCTCTACGGAAAATGATACAGGCAGCGTCTTCTGCCTGGGTGAATGTTTCCTTGTGAGGTTCTGCCTTACCTCATCTATCACCTCAATAAGTGAAACTGGCCTTCTGACCGGGACTGATATCACAGGAGTCAGCTCAATCGGTTCTATCGCCCTAGGCATATCCTGAACCTGGTCTTCTAGAAAGTCTGATTCCTCCTGCATATCATCCTTCACCGAGAGATCCGACTTCCTGTGTAAGACATACCATGCCTCCGCTAGAGCCTTGCCGGCAAACTGAAAATCAATGATCTCTCCCTCAGTGAACCTGATCATTATCTCCGAAAATTTGGTCAGATCAACATTCCATGGATCGATGAGCCCGTCTGCGCACATCTCAAGTATCTTGATCACGGCCGCTTTCGACGGATCCATGACCTTTCTGGATCTTATCGATCTCTCAAGATCCCTGTAATATTCGGCCTGATCCTCATCGGACGACTGGATAATGAGATCCTCTATGATCTCCTCGATATTCATGATACAGCCTCCAGCGAACCGTCAAAGTGCTTTATGAAAACGAACGATTCGCCATTCACGCTCGTAACGCCTATCGCGTTCGATGCATAGCTGAATACCAGGGATTTAAGCGATATTATTATGGTCTGAGACTCTCCGGCATTCTGGCTTATCATCTTTATCATATTCTCGGCGTTGTATCCGTCTAGATACATATCAACCTCATCCAGAAAGTATATGGAACTGGGCATGAGTATCTGAACCGCAGTTATGAAGGAAAGGGCAGCCACGCTTTTCTCCCCACCGCTGAGCGCCTGGATCTTTACCGTTGCCTTATCCTTCGGTGTTACGCTTACCTCTATTGACGATGTGAGCGGATCATCGCCCACCATCATGAGACTGGCTGAACCCCCATTTATTATACCATAGACGTAGTTCATCTTCTCGCTTATCTCGGAAAACGTCTTCATGAAAACCTCGCGTTTTCTCTGGTTCAGCATTGCAGTTGTATCCTCGAGCGCCTTCTTCTCATTCATCAGTTGTTCGTGTTTCCTAATGTATTCTTCAAGATCCTTCTCGGCCTTATTGTACTCATCGTAGGCAGCATGATTTATCTCACCAAGATCAGACAATGCGTTCTCGATCTCCAGTTTCATAGAAGACAGATCTCCAGAAACAAGATTTGCGCCCGTGTATGAGGACAGCGACTGATCGAGTGTCGATATGCGTTCCTCTAGAACGCTGATCTTGATCTTCAGTTCGTTTCTCATCTCGTTCTTCAATTCTACGCTGGCCCTGGTATCGTTGATCTTCCCCTCGATCTCCCTCATCTGCCTCTCCGCTTCCTTCATCTGCGCAGAAAGATCGCCGTACTTACCCTCAAGGTCGTTGAGGACATACTGGTATTTCTTCGCTTTCTCTTCGAACTCCTTCTTCTCCTTTACGGACTCTTCTATATCTGCAGTAATGGCATTTTCCTGAAGTTTCGTATCGACCATCTGATCCTCGGCATGCTTCCTCTCGCTGATCAGAATGTTCCTCGTGTTCATCGCTTTATTAAGATCTGAGTCTATATTATCAAGCTCGGATCTCGCTGAGTTCAGATCTGCGGAGATGTCCCCCATCTTCTTGAAGAAATCCGGATCGACCCTATCATACAGATCGTTCAGGGCTTCCTGATATTTATGCAGGTCGCGCGTCTTATCGTCTATGAGGCGGGTATCATTTTCAACAGCTGATCTCTTCAGCTTCATCTCCTCATCGATCTTACTTATCTCAGCTATGATCTGCGAAAGTTCATTTTTGGATCTTTCAACCTCCCTCTTGATCATCTCCTGCTCCTTCATGATCTCTCCGGATCTTCTCGATGCCTCGCTCATTTCGTTGAACGCCTGATCAAGTTCCCTCTTTATCCTTGATCTCTCCTCCGTAAGGGACGAAAGCTGCACCTTCATGCCCTCAAGTTCATGCTGTATTCTGGCTGCGGAGGCATAGTCCGATGCATAGTTTCTGTAACCGCCCGTGATCGAACCGCCAGGATCGAATATATCACCATCCAGCGTGACCAGACGGAAGACACCCATCAATCTCCTTCCGGCATCGATATCCGCAACGAGTATCGTATCACGAAGGGCATAGTAAACGGCAGATCTGTACTCTTCCTCGAAATCTATGAAGTCAATCAATACACCAAGATATCCAGGATCCTTTGATATCCTGCTAAGATCCCGATCTATGGAATTCTTCCGAAGTTTGTTGAGAGGTAAAAAGGTCATGGGAGATATCTTTCTCTCCTTGAGCAGATCGATGCATTCCTTCGCGACCTCATCATCCCTCACAACAACAGCATTGAGTCTCGATCCGCCGGCGCTTTCAACTGCTTTCACATATTTTTCACCATAAGATATGAGATCCCTGACCAGACCAATTACGCCATCCACGGACCGCTTCAGCATTTCAACGTTCTTCACATATTCCGGAACTCTGCTTGATGCTGTCCTCGCGGCAGCCTCCTTCTCAGCGATCTCACTCTTCAGATCGGATATCCGATCGTTCATCTGATCGTATTTAGCCTTGAGATCATAGTACTTTTTGCTGTATTTTCCTATATCCTCTGAAGATTCCTTTGCCTTCCATTCCGAGGTGCGGATCTTCAGATCAAGATCCTCCTTTCTCTCCTCCAGCCCAGATCTCTTCTGCATAAGTGCAGCTATATCTGCATTTGTCGAAGATATCCTGTCCCTGATACGTTCGATCTCAGACTCAAGATCCTCTATCTTTTCCTGGTACTCCTTTGATTTTTTGCGGGTCTCAGCCGCATCTATGGCCTTTGCCTGCGCCATGCTGAACAGATCATCGTATTCCTTTTTGATCCTTTCATATCTTTCTTCAAGCAATTTCCTTTTTTCCTTCTTCTCCTGGATCTGCGCATCCAGATCATCTATCTGTCTGTCCAGCCTATCCCTATCTCCTTCGTATTTTGCTATTATCTCCTCGAGCTTTTCGATATTCCTGTTCTTCTCCTCTATGGTGCCACGGATCTTGGCTATTTCTACCTCCACCGCGTGAAGATCCGTTTTGACCCTGTTCATTTCACCGCTGCTGAGTTCATCGATCCTCTTCGCAAATTCCTCCCTCTTCGATCTGGCAATTTCTAGGCCTTTCTCCAGATCTACACGTTCATTCTCCAGCCTTGATATATCTGCAGTAAGTTCTGATATCTGAGATTCTATGGTGCGTTTCTGCCTCTCCGCCGTGTTTCTCTGGGACGTTATCTCTGTATATTCTATATCGCGCTTCCTCTTCACAAGATCATCGTATCTTTCCTTGCGTTCCTTTTCCACACGCAGTCTCTCAAGATTCTGTTTCTTCTCCTCTATTATACTCTGATTTATCTCCATATTTCTGCTGACGGCTTCGATGTCATCTCTGACCTTTTCTAACTCAGCATCAAACTGATCGACGCCAGATATCCTCTCCAGAAGCTTTCTGCGTTCCTGGCCAGTGTAAGATATGAAATCGTTTATATCTCCCTGGAGAACAAAGCTGTACGTCCCAAAATTGATGCCCATGGAGGCTAGTGCATCATCGATCTCAGACAGCTTCGACCTGACGCCGTTCACAAAGTAATAGGACTTCGGCTCATCCTCTATAACCAATTTGCGTTCTATCACCAGCGTTCGACCGTCGTCATTTTTGAATGTTACGGAAACGCTGCACTCATTTCCTGAACCCTTGCTCACGAGATCTAAGAGTCTGTCCGCCCTCACCGCATGTATCGATTTTGTACCAAGAACAAATAGAAGCATGTCGCCTATATTGCTCTTACCGCTTCCGTTGGGGCCGCTTATCACGTTGAGACCCTTAGTGAAATTTATCACCTTTTTCTTGCGGAAGGATTTAAAATTGTACGCTTCTATCCTCTCTATGTACGACGACAAGTCAGACCTCCTTATGACATTATCTTGAGACTATATAAATATTATGAAATCATTTTATTGCATTCATATGTTTTTCTCTGAATGCCCTCATTTCCATCTCACGGAGACACCACAGGATCTCATACAACCGCGGAGAGAAAGTCAGAAAAATCCTCTCTTCTCCGTATCAACCTATCAGTACCGTCCTCCATGATCATGACCTCTGCAGGCCTCGGTCTGCCGTTGTATCTGGAGCTCATCGAATAAACATATGCTCCCGCGCACAGAACCATCAACCTGTCGCCTTCCATGACCCTGTATGCTATTTGCCCTATGCGATCTGTATTCTCGCAGATCTGACCTGTAACGGTCATCTCTTCGCCTTCAGTCCTCTCAGACAGCGGCAGGATCGTATGTCTCGCTCCGTACAGTGCTGGCCTTATGTTGATATTCATACCAATATCTGTACCCACAAAACCATTGTGAACATCGTTGACCGTACCAATTATGATGCCGGCGTCTCCCACAATATACCTTCCAGGCTCCAGCACAAGGTGGCCAAATCCGTGCCTGGAAAATTCATCGGTCGTCATCGATCCAAGTGAAGCTATATCCAGATCCTTATCAGCGCTTGAATATGGAATTCCAAGACCCCCGCCTATATCGACAAATTCAAATTTTACTCCGGCCTCCTTTGATATCCTATCTGCAACCTTAAAAAAGCTGGAATAGGCTTCGTAAAGCTGCAGATGATTCCGGTTGTTCGATCCGATCATCATGTGTATTCCGAATTCTGAGGATCCGTCTTCCCTGGCCTTCTCATAGGCCAGGACGGCCGAATCAGGGTCCAGCCCAAATTTGGTATTCGATCCGCCGGTTGTGATGCCACCGAACTCACCCAGGCCAAACCCTGGATTTATCCTGAAGGAGATCCTTTCCATCTTTCCACGCATCTTTGAATACTGCGTGAAGCTGTTGAAATTTATCGTGATGCCTCTGTCGTATGCAAACTCAAGATCGCGCAGAGAAGCGTTATTGGGGGAATACAGTATATTTCCCGTATCTATTCCTGCAAAGATCGACATTGAGATCTCGAATGGACTCGCCGTATCCGCCCCCGAGCCCATGCCTCCAAGAAGCTCGATTATCCTCGGATTGTCATTTGCCTTCACAGAATAAAATATACTGGCCTCAGGAAAGGCCTTTTTTAGTCTGGTAAAGTTATCCCTTATTCGCCTGGCCGAGTACACGATCACTGGTGTGCCGTATATATCCGCAATCCTGTCCAGCGATACGCCGGAAATCGTGGATCTTGATCCATTATCAAATATATCGAAGACACCCATACTTCATCGCCCATCCAGCCGAAGATATACGGATTTATAAAAAAAGGAATGCTCAAACATTGCTGATAGATCGACGATAATAATATAAAATCTTTGTGAACGGATTCTAGTTTGCATATGGTACATCCATGACCGACCTCCTCCAGCACCTCACTTTATTCTTTATTACGATATTCGTATCAGCAATTCGAAAATTTATATATGGCCATGATATTACGATAAGATGAATCAAGATACGAACTTCGTAAATGGAAAACTAAGAAGAAGTTTGGGCGTCTGGGATCTCTTCTTTCTTTCCATAACCGGAATGATAGGATCCGGATGGCTCTTCGCTGCGCTTGATGCTGCGGACTATGTTGGGCCTGCATCAATCTTCACCTGGCTGATCGCCGCGCTATTCTTCTTCATCATTGCGCTGACCTATGCCGAACTGTCGGGCATGATTCCGTATTCAGGTTCCATCGTGAGGTTCAACCAGTATTCACACGGATCCATGTCCAATTTTCTCATAGGATGGGCCTATCTCATAGGCGCGGTGTCTACGGTTACCGTTGAGGCTATATCCGTTGTGACTTACACGTCCACATATATGCCTCAGTTCTACAACAGCAGCCTCGGTGTTCTGACCCCACTTGGCATCCTTGTATCGATAGTGCTGATAGCCTTCTTCTTCTTCGTTCAGTTCATAGGCGTCAACGTCTATGGCAGGATCAACACCATAATGACTGCATGGAAGCTTGCAATACCCATCATAACCATAGCCCTCATAATGTCTCTATCCTTCAATCCCAGGAACTTCTATGTCGCACATGGCTTCCTGCCCTACGGGTCATCCGCCATATTTGCGGCGCTGATACCCAGCGGCGTTGTTTATGCATTTGAGGGGTTCAGACAGGGAATAGAGTATGCCGGCGAGGCTAAGAATCCGCAGAGAGACGTACCAATAAGTCTGATAGCCGCAATGCTTGCGACCATAGGTATATACGTTGCGCTGGAGATAGCCTTCATAGGATCAATAAAATGGGGTATCATCGGCATAAGCCCTGGCGACTGGTCTGCACTCAGTAAATCCTCATGGGCATCAGGACCGTTCTACTATGCAACCCGTTATTCCGGCGTGGCCATACTTTCAGTCTTCGCAGTGGTCATTCTGATAGACGCATTCATATCCCCATTCGCATCTCTTGGCGTCTACGAAGGCACGTCAGCCAGATCGTTTTACGGAATGGCAAGGCTAAACGTCATACCAGAATTCTTCGGTTCCATACATCCAAAGTTCAGAACACCATGGGTTGGACTGATATTTACACTGATACTGTCAACGCTGTTTCTCGCACCGTTTCCCAGCTGGTATCTTATCGTTGGGATCAATGCATCGTTCACGGTCTACGCATATCTATCTGCCGGCATAACCAACACAGTCATAAGGAAGAATGCACCTGACATCAACAGGCCCTTCAAACTTCCGTTCGCATCAATACTTAGTCCGGTGGCCTTCACCGTCGCATCCATGCTCGTCTACTGGTCGGGCTTTTCCATAGTGGATTTCTTAATACTGATCGTGTACGCCGGGTTGCCTTTGATACTCCTGAGCAAATTCAGGGAGAAGATCAACCTGACGATGATGAACTCGATCTTGATATCCGCCGTATACTGGATCCTGATTGCGGTCATAGGATACTTCGGGTACACCGGCAGGCTGCCCTTCGTATATTACTGGACCATGCTTTCTGCGGTACCTTCAGCCACGTTCCTGTACGCATATGTTCGATCGAGATCGGTGGAGATCGTCTCGTCGGTATGGGTCATCGTTTACAACATAATCCTTGGAATCGTATCCTATTACGGATCACTGGGCACAGACGTCATAGGATACCCATACGATTACCTGATCTTCGCAGTACTGAGCATTGGAATATACTACCTTGCAGTTCGCACCGGATACAACACGGAGGATCTGAAGAATCTGGTCGCTTTCGGCCCCGTGGCCGAGTGACCTAACCATTTTTTATTTGCCAGAACGTTCTGAATAGAACTTGCAGTATTCTGATACGGGACAGCGATCGCACAGCGGCTTTATTGGTCTGCATATCGCCTTCCCGAACTCAACCATCATCGGGTTGAAACCTATCTGTATATCTTTTGGTATCAGATTCTCCAGATCCACAGAGGTCTCCTCCGGTGTTCTGGCTGAAGACCATCCTATCCTATGCGATATTCTGAAGACATGCGTGTCCACGGCAATTGATGGCACATGAAAGCCTTCCGCCAGCACCACCTTGGCAGTCTTGAGACCTACCCCTCGAAGCGAGGTGAGATCATCGATACTTTCCGGAACCTTCCCACCATAACGATCCCTGATTATTCGTGCTATCTCAACTATCTTCTTGCTCTTCACACGCCAGAATCCAACCTTCCCAATTATGCGTCCAACATCTTCTGGATCTGCATTAGCAAGGCTATCCACGTCCCTGTACCTTTCGAAAAGGGATCTGGCGGCTGCATCCGTGGTTTCGTCCTTCGTTCTCTGCGAGAGAACCGTGGTGATGAGCATCCAGAATGGATCTGTGAAGACAAACCTGTGTGCAGGAACGGATCTCCTTATCCTCTCCACCATTTCTCTTATAGCATCGGGACTCCTGTTATCCTTCAAGCTTCCACCCGCAGATATTCGCTTATCTCCCTGTATTCCAGCCTGACATCTCCAAGAGAATCCGCATAAGCCCTTGCGAGATTAACGTTCATGATCAGGGGAACGCCTCGCATTATACAGAGCCGTCTTATTCTAAAACCATCTCTGACCGCTCCTGTGCTCATCTCCGTGGTATTTATCACCATATCGATGGCACCTGATGAAAGTAGATCGAGGATCTTAGGTTCCCTTCTGTCCCTTATCCTGTACAGCGTCTGCGCCTTGATGCCATGATCCCGGAGATATATGGACGTTCCTGCGGTTGCGTATATGGTTATTCCCTTTTCCTGCAGGATCCTTGCTGTTTCAAGGATCCTTGGTTTATCCTCGTCCCTGACCGTTATCAGGACGGATCTCACATCCTTCTGCAGGCTCTTTCTCAGGGCCTCAGGCAGCGTTCTCCCAGGATACATGGCCTCCCCCGTTGACTTCATCTCTGGACCGAATACAACGTCCATATCCTGGAATTTAGAGAAAGGAAAGACAGATACCTTGACAAAATAGCTGGATGCTTCGATTCGCATTGGACGTAGCGGACTGCCCATCATGCATTCGACCGCAAGGCGAACCCAGTCCATGCCAGTGGCCTTGGATATGAAGGGCAGCGACCTGCTGGATCTTGCGTTCAGCTCGATGACGTAAACGTCTTCACCCCTTACGGCTATCTGCAGATTTGAGAGACCGATGAGCCTGAACTCCTTAACCAGGCTTTCCACTATCCTTTCGATCCTTTCCCTTACCCTCTTATTCACCATGTCTGGACCGTATATCATCGTGGCATCTCCAGAATGTACTCCAGCCTCCTCTATGTGCACCAGCACTCCGCAGATGCTGTACGATGATCCGTCCGATACGAAGTCCACATCCATCTCAGTCGCATTTTCAAGATATTTGCTGACAAGAACGTTCCTGGAGACCGCGAAAATTTCCCTTGCCCTCTCTGCAAGATAATCCATGTCGTATATTATCTCCATGGATCTGCCACCTATCACATGGCTGGAACGCAGTATAATTGGCAGACCGAGCGTCAGAGCCTTCTTAACAGTGTCGTTCTCGTTCTCAGCAATGGCAAAGGGCGGTTGCAGTATCTGAAGAGATTCCAAAGTTCGTGAAAATACTGTTCTGTCTTCAACCCGCTCAATGTCTTCTGTGGATGTTCCCAGCACGATGGATCTACCAAGTATATCCTCTATCCTTCTGGCTATATTCTGGCCCGTCTGCCCTGAAAACTGCACTATCAGCCCGGAGCATGATGTCTTAACTATAACGTTAACGATGTATTCGGGCGTGACAGGCTCGAAGAAGAGCGCATCAGAGATATCGAAATCCGTGGAAACAGTCTCTGGATTGGAATTCAGCATTATGCTCTTATAGCCCATATCGCGCAATGCAAGTATTGCCTTCACAGATCCGTAGTCAAACTCGAGTCCCTGAGCTATCCTGTTTGGACCGGATCCTATTATCATGACAGAGTTCTTCAGATCCGGAATTTCATCCTCATCCTCATAGGTTGAATACATATATGGGACGATGACCTCGAATTCTCCTGAGCATGTGTCTATCCTCTTGTAGACTGGCATTATGTTTTTATCGATCCTGTAGCGGGTTATATCATCGGCCGGGATCCCGCAGAAGCTCGAGATTATCTCATCCGGTATACCAATCTTCTTCAGCTGCATCAGATTCTCAGGTATGTGACCCAGATCTATGTTTCTTAGAAGCCTCACGATGTTGTTCATCTTGTGTATGAAATATTCGTCATATCCTGACAGGCGTGACATTTTCTTTATGTCGAAGTTCCTGAAGAGACCCTCGAACACAGCGAGCATCCTCCTGTCATTGGGTTTCTCGATGAGGGCCCACAGATCATCGTCCTTCAGACGCAGCCGTATGGAGGTTGCGAAGGAGTTGTCAAGGCTGGCCATGGCCTTCATCAGCGCCTCCTCAAATGTGCGACCTATACCCATGACCTCGCCGATGGATTTCATCTGCACGCCTATGGTGCGATCAACCGAGAATTTATCGAACGGCCATCTGGGAATCTTAACGGTTACGTAGTCCAGCGAAGGCTCGAAGGCAGCATAGGTATTCTTGGTTATTGGATTCACGATCTCGTGAAGACCATAGCCCGCTGCTATCTTTGCCGCTATTCGCGCTATCGGATATCCTGTGGCCTTGGATGCCAGCGCTGAGGATCTGGATGTTCTGGGATTGACCTCAATTATGTAGTATTTTCCCTCAGACAGCGCAAACTGTATATTGCATGCACCCTGTATACCAAGTCCTGATATTATGCGAATGGCAGAATCTCTCAGCATCTGATATTCGATGTCGCTTAGCGTCTGCGAGGGCGTGACCACTATGCTCTCGCCTGTGTGGACACCCATTGGATCTATATTCTCCATGTTGCAAACCGTTATACAGTTTCCAAAGGAATCGCGTATGACCTCGTACTCTATCTCCTTCATACCCTCTAGAGATTCGTTGACCTCAACGTAATCAACATCGAAGGATCTGAAGATACTCTCAGCCATGGATCTCAGAGCCTCCCTGTTACGTGCTATGTTTCCACCCGTACCTCCCAGTGAAAACGATGTCCTGACTATGACCGGTCTGTCCGGAATTGCCGCGATATCATCCTCAAAATTCTCTCTCCTTATCTTATACCGCGCAGGTTGCGGTTCATTCAGCTTCAGAAGGAATTCGTAGAACTTCTCCCTGTCCTCCGCAAGCTCTATGGATTCAACTGGTGTACCAATGATCTTTATGCCGTATCTGTCCAAAACGCCAGCCCTCTTAAGCTTCACCGCAAGATTAAGCGCAGTTTGACCGCCCATATGCGGTTCTATGGCGTCTATATTCTCCTTCTCTATGATGCGTTCTACGGCTTCCACCGTTATGGGCTCAATGTAAACCCGGTCAGCAATGCGGTGATCTGTCTGTATCGTTGCGGGATTTGAATTGAGCAGGACAACGTAGTAGCCCTCCTCGCGAAGAGAGAGGCAGGCCTGCGATCCTGAATAATCAAATTCGGCTGCCTGCCCGATCACGACCGGACCGGAGCCTATCACCAGTATCCTGTGGATGTCATCTCTTCGCGGCATCTGTTCTCCTCCTCATCTCTGAAAAGAACCATCTTGTGTCATGGGGTCCAGGCGACGCCTCAGGATGATACTGAACGGCCATCATCATCTCGTCCTCTATCATCTCTACAGTACCATCATTAACGTCTCTTTCCGTGACGTGGAAATCCCTTATCGTGTCTGGATCGACTGCATATCCATGGTTGTGCGTGGTTATGAATACCCTTCTGCCGTCGCTCACCGCATGGTTTGATCCCCTGTGGCCGAACTTCATCTTGTACGTCTTCGATCCATAGGCAAGCGCTATTATCTGCAGACCGAAACATATACCGAATACAGGTTTTCTTCCCAGGTTCTTCCTGATAAATTCTACCACTGGCTTCAGCGATGGGTGTTGCGGATCGCCAGGTCCATTGGAGACGAAGATCGCATCATAGTGATCTATGGAATCAAGATCCGAATCCGGCGACGCCACGGTGAGAGAGAAGTAGTTGAGCATCATATCGCGAAGCGTCTTCTTAGAACCTAAATCGATGAAAAGTATGCGTTCTTCACTGCCACCCTTAATATTCCTGATGCCCGTGCTGTCAAGTGCCTTTGTCACAAGATTCTCGTTCATAGGATCTGGGAAGTCGTTGACTGCCTCCGGATCATCGGTTATGTAGGCCTTGAGAACGCCTCCCTGTCTTATCTTTCTGACTATGAACCTGGTATCTACACCGTCTATGGCAGGAATACCCTCGTCCCTCAGAAAGCGATCGAAATCCCCTCCGAGAGGGCCTGCCGGCAGCTCCATATGGGCATCTCTCGTGATCACCCCGGATACCTTCACCCTCTCGCTCTCCATGACGCCTTTGTGCAGTTCATAGTTTGAAATGGTGGGAGAGGCAAAGACCAGTATCTGTCCAACGTAGGATGGATCGGTCAGGCTCTCAAGATAACCTGTCATTGACGTTGTGAAAACGAGCTCTCCATATCCGGTGACGGGAGAACCGTATCCAGAACCAACGATGACGGCCCCGTCCTCGGTTATCAAGTATCGCTTCATTTCAACCTTTTCCTCGGGTATTGCCTATCATTTAATAAATTTTGCATGATTGCGCTATAGCTGGGTTCATTCTTCCCTGATCTTCAGTATCTACTCGTAGGGACCAACAAGGCTAAGGATTCTCCAGATGATCGTAACGATCCTGAATCCATGCACGAAGTCCACAGCATAGGCTGGATCTATCGAGACAAGCGCACCGTAAAGTATGCCAGATATAGGCGCCTTCGAAATGTATGTCGCAGTATGATTGATGCAATAATTATGACGAAAAGCTGTCCGAGGGACCGCATCTTTCCTAAGAAGCCGGTTACTATGTCGGAGAATCTTGGATCAATGGAGCCCATGCTTGCATGCATCCCTGTCTGCATGCAATCTGTATACGCTTTCACCCGCAATACTTGAGGCAGATTGCAGAGGCGTTCATAACCAGTACCTGACTGGCTTTAGTATGGAAGTATCCTGCTCGGCTTCTATGAAGGGCTTATCCTCAGGACTTTCCATATCTCTCATCTTCCCATCAAAACATATATATTTCTCGCGATTCATCTCATCCTAAAGGTCGGAGCATTTTTGCTCTTTCTCGCAATATCTGAGCTTCGGAATGGCAAAATACGATGGCGCTGGATCGAAAAGGTGTCAGGAACGAACCGATAGAGATTGTCATGAGTATGAGACCTCCTCTCAGTGGATCCGCTTCGCCTGAATCCGGAATCTATCAGCATTCTTATAATTGTGCTGCATAGGGAATTTCTCCTTTTTGAGAATAATAAATGACACCTAGATATTTTCATTCGGTTGATAATCTTTGGTTATGCATGAGCGATTTAGGAAATGCATAGATGCAGCTAAACGGTCAGCTAAGAGGGGGCCATGGAAAATGGCCTGTTAAAAAATATTTAAGTAAAAGGTCTCAATTAGGTCTTACCTCTTTCAGAATGCCCCGGTAGTGTAGTGGCCTATCATACAGGCCTGTCGAGCCTGTGACATGGGTTCAAATCCCGTCCGGGGCGCTTATGATCCTTCGGGTTCGCAATCTTTTCGGTGGGTCCAAAGTCAAGGTCTATCCTGCGAACCGAGGAAATTGCGTCTTCCACAGATTCCTGAATGTACTCTTTGGTCGTCTCAAACTTCGCATGTCTCATCAGGATTCGTATCCTTTCCAAGTCGATCCCATGCGTATATAGGTATCTAGCGAAGAACCGTCTAGCGCGGTGCGCAGAGAAATCGATGCCCGCCTTCTCTGCTATCTGATGGATCTCCTGTCTTATCCCGTTGTATGTCATCGGCTCCCCCATCTGATTTGTGAAGAGCCTGTTCGTACCGTTGGACACCCTGACCTTCAGGTAGTCGCTTAGAGCCCTGGATACGGACGGCATCAGGTAAAGCTTCGCTGCCTTCTGCCCCTTCCCTATGACGTCTATGACGTCGCCGTGTATGTCGTCTACAGTTAGCGACGAGAGCTCTGCGAGCCTTGCGCCGGTTTTGAAGAGCAGCTCTATGATGAGCACCTTCCTCTGCTTTGTATACCCGAACGTTTTCGCGGCTTCAATGAGAACGGAATAATCGTCCCTGGACGCGATAGGTCTGTTGAGGGTGTGCTGCTCTCTGAAGAACTTTATCTTAGGCTGGTTCATGTAGACTAGAACGCGGTTGTAGGCCTTGATGTACGTGTTTATGGTGCGGTCTAGAACGCCCCTTTTCCTGCTCTCGCGTATCCATGCCCTGAACGAGTCCCTGTCCTCGAGCTTAATCCCGTTCCTCTCCAGATAGCGAAGGGATCGCATGGTGTTCGCTATGGTCTTCGGCTTGAAGTTCTCGTACAGCCAATCCTCGAATGCCTCCATGTCCATCAATGCACCACCCTTATGATGTGCCCGTCTCGATCCTTCCAGTACTCGGTCACGCGGCCTGTATTAAGATCTAATTCGCTGTAGACGTATCTATATTCCATCACTCCACCCCCTTCCTGTCCGGGTTCCTGGCCCTGTGCTCCTCAATGAGCGTGCTTATGGCTTCGTTCAGGCTCCTGGCCTGCACCTCAAACCTGAACCTCTGGAGTGCGGCATAGGTCTCCCGCGAGACGGAAACCTGAGGGTATTTCTTTGAGGGCATCTTTATCGTCATTATCGATACACCTCTCCTGCTAATAAGTTTTTCGATATAATCGATAATATGGGGAATTTCTTTATATTCGATATACTCATATTTACACGCATGCCGGGAATACGGGGCAGCCCCTCAAAGAAGTATCCGCAGATCTCTGTGACAAAGGATCTGTATGACAGACTGCGTGAGTTGAAGTTCGAGCTAAAGGTCGATTCATTGGGCGAGGTCATAAAACTGCTCATCGAGGAGCACGATTCTGCGTCCAGGAAATCAAAATGACCTGTTTTCATTGCACGGCTTCCCCCGCTTTTGATTTTTCCTCATGGAGTCAAACTCCTTTCTGATGCCCTCCGGAAGGATGAGCATCCCATCACCGTCGAAGAAGCTCATTGGCTTACCTCATCATCTTTTGTTGGCGTTCTGTGATAGAATCCTTAATAACTGTCATCTGAGACCCTTTCTGCATCAGAACAATGTTCTCATGGTCATTCCACTTGAGAAGCATTGCCATATCTCTGGGTATGTAGATCCTTAGACCACCGGTCTTTCTGTCTAGGTAAACTTTGGTTGTTTTTATCATACCAACCACTATACATTAGTGTAAAGTAAAGAAATATTTAAATTTTCTCATTTTTACATTAATGTAAAATAAGAAACAATGTAGAGTTAAAATGCAAGTGAGCATTACATTCTACATAAATGGATATATTAGATGTTCTAAGTCAGAAATACGCAACTTCCATGCTCCTGTTTTTGCTTGATAGATCAAATGCAAAGCAGTATGAATTGCTGGACATAATACCTAGTAATATGACCATAGAAAAGCTCAGCAAGCTCATGGAAGAAGCCGGTCTGATAGAGATTAAACGTAAATTCGCCGGCCACCGATACTATTCTTTTTCCCTCACCCCTAAAGGTAGAGCAGTTGCAGAACAGCTCAAGAAAGCCCAGGAGATCGCAGAGAATCCAGATGCTGAGAAGCATGAACCTGCAAAGCAGGATATCCAGAAGATAGAAATAACTGAAGAGGCTACAAAGCGGGTCGCTGACCTCCGCCTTCTATTCCATGTGAACGTCATGGACGATCATGTGACAATTGAGGAGATCCCGCAGGGCGGAGGGAGACCGAGGATCTTCAATGTATATGTAAAGCGGAATGGGCACGGAGATTTTCGATTGTGGTGCGAGCAGGACAACTCGTTTGACTGCGTGCATGTTGAGGTCGCATGGACCTATCCGGAAGTGCAGCGCATGATGATGCACTACCGCGGGAAGACGAAGATCTGCCCATATTGCCACACTGAAAACGATTCGGATGCGTTATTCTGCAAGCACTGCGGGGCGAAGCTGGAATAATTGTAACATCTAGGGAAAGGGAACGCTTCGGCCTTCAACGAGGGGCAGCTTACGTCAGATTTCCATCAAAACGCTAACTTTAAAAAGTGCTGTGGTTTTTGTTGGTATGGGAATTCGCAGATGGTTCTCGGAAAGGGATAAAAAAAGCGGAAAAGTCCGCAGGATACCCATAACCGACATCCCCTCACGTAGGACCAGTGTAGAGGTGGAACTTTTCAACAGGGAATTTGATGTCGGCTCTCCGTCATATGAGCGGATCACAAGGAATTTCAACATACTGATGGAGAACAACGCCCTTGAGAACATTACGGACAACATGGCGGAGCTGCACAAGTACTTCAAGATAATCCAGGCGTCATGGCTCCAGTCTCTGCCAATAACGGCCCTGACCGAGGCCTACAACAGGCTCAGCCACAGGACGCCGAACTTCATGAACAACCTGCTCAAGTACTTCCAGCTCAAGGTCCCGGAGGCGCTCGGGCTTGGTTGGGATTCCAGGGACCCACCGCCGCTCTTCAACCTCCGCTACGGCTTCCTCACCGATTCAGGCCTCTTCATCAACAAAAGCATATCACCGCTGAACCCCATGGACGCCAACAACCCGCAGAACACAAAGCTGGACGTCCTTCCCATATCATCGCACATATACGTATCCATGGCTGAGACCGAGGAGGAAGACGGCGGCAGGATGAAGGACGCCAGCCCGATCAGCAAACACGCCGTCCTGCTCTACAGGCCTGAGGGCACCTCCATTCTCGTTCCAATAGAGACGCTTCCCATGCCGGACCTTGTCCGCGTTCTCAAGGAAGAACTCCTCGCTTATGACACAGTGGGCGAAAAGAAGGTGCCGAAGATACTGCAGAACATGAACAAGCTCAAATGGGTCTATCATGACACGTTCCTAAAGCTGGCGTCAAGGGGAATGCCCGCGTACAATGATATGATCCTGACGCTGAAGAATAACAGCGACGCATACAGATCCGTCATGAGCAGGGTCAAGGATGAGCAGTCGAAGAACATAGCCTTCCAGGAGATCACCGAGGACACGTTCAAGGATATGATAGATTTCGACACGAACAACAACGACAGGAGGAGAGACGGCTCCTACATACCGGCGGACAGATACATGCCCATCATATCAGGGATAGGCGTCAACTACTTCGATCTGTCAGATCCGCTGAACCCCAACGTGGTGGTGACCACCGATACGTACGGCAGGACTCAGAAAGCTGCTCTGCTCATACCCCCGCCTGATCAGGCGGCAGACGACAGGGAGCTCATGAGCGTTCTCAGAGAATACGGCTACATCGCCCCAGGAGAGAAGCCGGATCGGGACGCGCTCAACGAGTTCATAGCCAAGCTGTCCATGGTCTCCGATCTTACGGGCGTGCCTTTCAGCAAAGCCTACAGCGCCATTGCATCTGGCGATCCGGAGGACTACAAGAGCGCTTTAGACAACCTGTCCAAGGCGGGGGTGAACGTCCTCGGGCTGGCGAACAGCCTGAAGCGTATGGGCATAGATTTTCCGACCACCTATGAGGAGTTCAAGAACTTCGCCGACAAGTTCCTGTACAGCACAAAATACGTGAACCGTGCTAGGTCTTCTAACAACGGGGCAAGGCTTCCGATGACCAGCGCCTTCGCGATCAAGAACTTCGGCGATGCGCTGCTCAACGTCATGATGAACCGCAACAGGCAGCTCATGGCCAACGCCTCATCACCTGCGGATGTGCTCAATGCGGTTCAGAACAACAGCGCCTTGCAGGCTGAATGGACCAACCTCGCAAGCCCGGTCAAATACACCGACCCAGCGAAGTACGGTGCAGAGTACATACAGAGCGTACTCGCGGAGCTGAACGAATCCCTCAAGTCGGTGGTGGACAGCGCCACGAGGAACGACTCCGGCCAGCCGCATGGGTCGGATCAGGAGCGCGGAGGAACCGGAAATTCTGAAAAATCCATACCCGACATACTCAAGAACGTGCCCGGGATCAATTACATAGACCATTCCATCCTGTACGGCGAGGGGTCCCGCCCAAACTGATGGGGGGAGTCATACACGGTGTGGCTCCCCCAGCTCCAACAGCATCAGGCAGGACGCAGCCCAGTTCAGCCGTGTCCAGCATGACTGAACGCCCCATGTCATCGTCTTCGACGACTAGGCCCCAGCCTCCCCAGCAGCAGTCTGAACCGCAGAGGGTTTATATCAAGGCGTCCACCGAGCACGGTTCAGGCAGCGACTCTGAGCTTGCAGACCAGGTCTATTCTAACATCAGCGCCCTCAGGGACAAGCTGTCCGGCAGCCCTGACGAGGCGAAGAGGCGCCTAGACCGGTTCATCAGGGAGGCCCAGAAGATCAGCACTGGCAATTTCTATCTGGACGTCAGCACTCCGGACAACGCCACAAGGCTGGTGCAGAGGCTGGCGAGGCTTCCGTCTGAAGACCAGAGGCCTGAGGACCTGTTCTACGGCCTTGTCCGGAAGATAGGCAATACCCCTGGCCCGTCTTCGCCGAAGCCGGACGATTACGAGGCGCTCCTGACCGAGCTAAGGTCTGCGGCTCAGTCCACGGGGGCTTTCACGCCAGACGTCATAAGGAAGCTCTATTCAGCGGGCGCTAGTGAGGACGATTCCGATGTGTACGAGCAGTATTATGGGAGGTGATTGAATGGTTGAATTCAGGACTAAGAAGAGGAGCGACGGGACAAACGTCAGATACCCCCTCGCCACTGGCGGCATGTCCAGGGCCAGGGCGGAGCGTGTGGCTCAGATGCTTAGAGAGTCGTATCCCTATGAGCGCGTTCACGTGGCCTACGTGGGGAAGATGGGCAACGAAAAGCTCTACGCCCCATTCATTTCCTACATGTACGAGGACATAAAGAAATGGCTCCCTATTGAGGATGAATCCATGGAGAAGACCATACCTGAAGAGGCGTCCTCCATCATGAAGGATATGGGCGACATGAACTTCGCCCTGTTCGGAAAGGATTCTACCATATTCTTCGGCCGGAACGGCATGATGAACAGCGAGAAGGGCGGCATAGCATACCTCATGAAGTTTGATATACCCAATCCTGAGCAGCGCGTAGTCTGGATAGACGGGAAAAGAGAGGCAAAGGACGGCATAGACCGCACATCGAAGATCGATCTGTCGTCGATCATCGAGAAGATAGCTCAGGAAGAATCGCTCATCAGGGGCATGCAGGACCAGGTCGTCCCGCTGGGTTCGCTGGACATGGACAGGATCTCGGACGCGATCAGATACATGCCCTCTGAGACCATGATCGAGGTGGAACAGACAAAGGACGCCATAATAATGCTGCCGTACAATAGTGCGGGAGGCGCCCTGACCCTGAACTTCAACGATGAATACCACCTCCATCTGCTCCAGGCAAGCATGGGGCTCAGGGAAAAAGCGGGCTCTCTCAGCGACCTGAAGCACAACATAGCCTTTGTGAAGGCAGGGGACCTTAAAGCGGTCGTAAATGCATTCAAGAAGAGCAACGCCAACGCAGCCCTGCTGTCCATCAATTCTGGGAACGACCCGCTCGTGGTCGATTTTGGCATCTATTCTATCCCAAAGTACACATACGGCGCATCTGAAAAAAAGAAGATTGGGACGTTCTCGGCCTTCATAGAGCAGGTCGCACAAACAGCCGATGCGAAGACCTTCACCGACGTCTCAGGCATGCTCAGCTGAGGCGCCGATCTCTTTCGGGACAGCACTGCCGGGCAGGTACAGCGGGTGCTTCGGGGTGCCGTCCGAATTCAGCCCAAGGGCAAAAGGGTGCGGGACCATCCTGAGGACGGCCTCCCCCCTGCCCATTAATTTTCCATGAGAACCCCAGCCCACAACGGTGGTTTCGGCTTTCCCGATCATTTCCAGTATTTTTCTGTCATTCTCCGGCCCAACTGGATCTTCGGCGCGGTACAGATCTCTCGGATCGGTGCTCCGTAGCGCGAAGATGTTGCCGACGAGCATGCCACCGTAGCCCCATTTCTTTGCATAGTTCCTGCATCGGGTCAGCGTAGGATCCAAGCGGAATTCGTCCGCGGTGCTTGGGTTCAATAGCAAAAAGAGGACGACCGGCTTCTTTGGATCCCAGATCCGCCACAGGGTGTAGCGGTATCGCCCATCAGGGCTGAATTCCGCTCCAGATGCCTGGGGGAAGCCGACATCAAGTACCATCGTTTTCATCGCCGTCATCCTCGCTCAGGTCCTCCCCCAGCGCAGCAAACATGGATCTAAGCTTAATCTCCGTCGCCTCCTTTTCACCCAGTACGGTCGATAGGTCTTCCACGGTCTTTTTGTCCCTCTCCACGCTCTCCTTTGTCTTGTAGTACCTTTTGCCTTTCTTCACTGCAAGGTCTTTCAGCTTCTCTATTTTTCCCTGAAGGTCGGTGATCAGCTTCTCATACTGCATCTTCAGGTTCGCCATCATCTTCTTTTTCTGCATCTCCATGATGGATCTGGCCTCGGGGGAGTTGGCGCCGATCTTTGCTATCAACTCGCCCATATCGCCGCCCATGAGCCATGACAGGACGGGGACTGTCCGCATCTCAAGATCCATGAACTCCGAGTCCGACGGAAGCAGCTTCAGCACCTGATCCTTAGGTATCATTATCTTGTTTCTCCTATAGTCGCGCTCCACGTAGGCCTCCCAGTTCTTCATCAGGTCTTCAAAGGTGTTCTTCCTGAATTCCCCAAACCGCTTGGATACCTCTATGAATTTGTCCTGCACGGCCTTCAGATCCGATTCATGTACGACGTAGTGCTTGCCGTCGATCTTGAATGAAGACACCCTCCTGAGCGTGCGGTAGAAATCCACCCTCATCTCATCGAGGGCCACCCTCTGATCCTTGTGAAGGAGGAAGTACCGTTCCAGCAGCCTCCCCTCTTCGCTGGATGCAGATATGCCGGCTCCTTTTATCCTCAGGGAAACCATATAGTATTCCTTGAGCGGGTCCTGGTCTGCAGTACCCACATCGGGTTCCTTTACTTCCGCATCGATGTCCGCATCGATGTCTTCATCCTCGTCCACCTTTTCCTCTTCCCCCATTCCATTTCCGTCTTCCGTCTCATCCACCATTTCTTACACCTCCACCAGGACGTTTCCCTCTTCAAACCTTTTGATATGGCTGCACCTGTACCTCTTCTCCAGCTCCGCATTTTTCGTATCTATGAAAATGAAGCGTATGTCCCTGCGCGGGAAAACGCTTACAGAGTCTATGCCGTCCGTTATTACCGCATACACAGGCCCATCTCCTTTACTGTCTATGTCCTCCATGACCCTGTCTATGGTCGTTCCGCCGGAAGCTCTTATGCTGAGCAGGCCCCTCAGTATATCTTCCGGATCGGTATACTCCTCCGAGAGTTCGGTATCGAAGAACTTTACCGCAACCTTCCCACCGCCCCTTTGGGCGCTGAGGAGAAACGCTATGGCCACAGCAGCAGCTCCGGCTATCTTTTCTATCTGCCCCACTGGAGAGTCTATGGCCCCCATCATACTGCCGCTTTTGTCTATGTAGATATGATAGTCCAAGGACGAAGCCATTCTACTGTTTACAACCGCATTCAGCGTTGCCATCCTGTAATCCTCTATTTCGTCAGGGTAGGCGTACTCGATCCTGTTCAGATCCAGGATATCAGCGTACCTCTCCATCTTCTTGATCGATATGGGAAGACCATGATACCCTTCAAGCCTGTCCTCCATATCCTGCGTGTCAATGGACTGCAGCATCTTGAGGACGTTCAGGATGATTGATGAGGAAAGCATGCGCCTTGCATCATCGATATCTTCAAACTTGAAGGCCGGTATGCCTATGTGGGAAAAGCCTGCCACCAGGCGCCCCATCTGCTGGTTTTCCATGTTTGCCTCCTCCAATGCCTTGGCGACAGCATTCTGGTCTAAGCTGCCTATGTCCACATCCGTGAGGCCGTTGGAGGCTGTAGAGGCGTCTGGCTGGCCTCCGGACTGGCTGTCCTGCGGTCCGTTTTTCCCAGATCCGTCCTGCTGTCCTCCGTTTCCGCTCTTCTTCTCCCTGTCCTTCAGTTCAAATATATGGTAGAGCGCGTTCTGAGCGGAGAGGTAGGCAAGCCTCGAGAGGTATGCGACCTTTTCGTTGCTCTTTCTGTACTCAACGCTGTCATATTCCTTTTGCAGGACAGGTTTCCAGCTCTTGTTGGAGAGCGGATTGAACTTTAGATCCGGCCACGGCCTGCGGTACATGTTGTAGAGGTCAAATAGGAATTCCCTGTCGGTCTTGAGGCCATATTCCGCGAGATAATCCGACAGCCTCTCGGCATTGATCAGCCCCACGCGGTTCGTATAGTCATCTATGAATACATGCCTGTTCATTTTTTCGCCGCCTTGTCAATGATGCTCTGCGTCTGCTTGATCGCTTCCATTATGCTCTCTTCCCTCTTCACCATCATTTCTATCTCGTTCCTGTAAAGATCGAACTTTCCGCTCTTGATCAGATCCTGCAACATGTTCATAGATTCGTACGCAAGCTCCTTGGCCTTTTTGAGTTCGCCGGCTCCCAGGGCTGCGGTCGCCTCTTCTATCTTCTCCTGTGCTATGGTGAGCTCCTTTGGATATAGTGTTTCAATGGCCTTCTCGAACGTGCCCATGGCCGAAGGATCATCAACGAGGTATCTCGCCATTATAATGGCCGCTTTGCGTGGCGTCTGGTCGAAGATCAGAGAGTATGCCGAGACGACCGCTGGAAAGTACCCGATGTTTTCATCGACCCCGACAGCCATCCTATCTGATACCGATATTCCCTCGCCCCTCAGGAGCGATACGACCTCGCCTATGGAGTCCGCAACCGAATCGGCATTCTGTCTGAGATAGTCCTGAACGGCTTTTTTCGCCATCATAATGTCATCGATGGATACCACCGTCCTTTTCTCCCTGGCCTTGTTCACGTTGAGCCTCACCGTCTTCGGTATGAGGTCGGTGCTGATAGGGTTGACAAAGGCTTTTATGGCAAATCTATCGTACAGGGCGCGCAGGTCTGAGGACTGAGGTATCTCATTTGAAGCCGAGAATATTGATATTGCGGGGATATCTATGACAGATCCATCGAAATCGACTATCATCCTCTCGTTCATGGCGTTCAGGAGCGCATTCAGCGTTGCAGAAGACGCTTTGAACAGCTCGTCAAGGAAGACTATGTTTGAGTCCGGCATCCATGAACCGTGCATCCTTTTGAACGTGCCGTTCTTGAAAGCTATTGGGTCTATTGGGCCTAGCAGCTCGTCAGGCGTTGTGTATTTTGTCATGAGGTAGTAGAAGAAGCGCCCGCCGTCAATCTTTGACGCCAGAGACCTGATCAGCGAGGACTTTGCCACGCCGGGTTCACCTATGAAAACAAGGTTTGCGCTGCTCGCCAGAGCAGTGACGGCAAGCTGGGATTCCACATCACGCCCAACGAATTCGGCAGACACAGCGTCCGCCAGAGCACGCATTTTCGCTACCGCATCAAGCGGCCTCGATTTTTCAACCTCCATCTTTTCCACGTCATGGCATAATGCCTGCTTGTATATTAACTTTTTCTGTATCATTTTTTATGAAGACATTGGTAAGAAGCCTAAATCTGAAAACTGAAAAATATTGCTACACGTGTATCAATTTTTATTCGAGTTCGATTCAGCTGAGGATCAGTCAACGTAACGCAAAAGGGGGAACCGCCACAGGGACGATTCCCCCTTTATGCTGTATTCTTTATTTTTATGTTCATGTAACGCAAAAAGGGGAGCCACCTTGCGATGACTCCCCTTCAAATTCTACCTCCATCGGCAACAGAAATTATCTCATTTTTTCAGGTTAAGATCAAAGATCCCTGGGAAAGCCTTGGACATGCGGAGCATGAATTCATCATCCCCTTCGAGATCGAATTTCCCATTTGGGAATATGAATTTCAGGCGCGATCTGACGCACTCAAGCTTTATGGCAAGTGCGGTCTGCGGGTCATAATCTGCTCCCTGTATGTATCGTTCGCACTGCCCAGGTACTTCCTTGTAATCCAGAAAGTCCGTGGGCTTCATCAGGAAGTCTATGAGATTAGACATACCCTTGACCAGATCCATAAAGTAGAGTGCGAAGAAATCCTCCTTTGTTTTTCTCCCTCCGTAGTCCGGCCAGAAACCTACCCATTTCGGCAGGTCTTTCCCGTCTTCATCTTTGATCACCATGTGTCTGTTGAACACCCATTCAACTCTGTTTCCGTCTGTCTCAAACAGGTCTCTTGCGATCGCCCTGAACACGCTCTCGGCGAGCAGGGTCAGAAAGTCGTTGACCTGTTTCAGCCCTTTAATATGGGCATCTTCTTCCACTTTATCCACTTCTTTCGACAGCTCTTCAATGTATTTTCCTTTATGGAGGTCAGCCTCTTCATAATAGGCTGCCTGCAGATCTCTCAATATTTTGAACGGACTAACTGCGGGATGAATTGGTCTTGCCTCACCCTGCAGTATCCAGCCATATTTTTCAACGGTTTCTTTATTGCTCAGTATTCCGGTTTTTTCAATCTTATCTCTATTCAGATCAACTCACCTCTTTGTTGAGCAGGCTCTGCTTTACCCGCCACCGCATCCTCTCTCGAGGGGAGCACCTGCCTGGGTGGCATATAAAAAATAAACATAGAAAGAGTCTTGATCAGTCCTCAGTCCATACGGGCTTTTTGTTTATCCACAGCGTGGCTTTGCCTGTATCATTGGGTATGTTCAGCCTAACGCTTATGGTCTTCATATCCTCTTGCTCCACGATCAGGGCTATATCTATGTATCTGCTTCCCGTGATTTGCTTTCCCTTCTTCGCCCTATCGGATCGGGCGTACATTGATAATTTTGCCATCTTCTACCTCCCACTTCTCCTCGAAGGGCAACAAAAAAGGATCACAAATATGTGTTCCCCCGAAAAAAATTTAAGAAAACACAAAATTGAAGGCTGAGACGAGTTCCTCTGCCTCCTTACGTTTTATTCTCTCTGAAATTTCCTCAGCTAACGGGAGTAGTAGATCCTCGATAGTCCCGAATTCTTTCATCGCTCTAAGGCAATCCTCAAGCGTATATCCCTCGGACTGTATGAAATCGATGACCTCGCTTTCTTCCACATCCAGAAAAACGTATGCATCTGAATATGAATAGGTAGTGTCGAGCATTGCGACATCAGCACTACCATCAT
Organism: Thermoplasma sp. Kam2015; assembly: GCF_003205235.1. Taxonomy (NCBI): domain Archaea; kingdom Methanobacteriati; phylum Thermoplasmatota; class Thermoplasmata; order Thermoplasmatales; family Thermoplasmataceae; genus Thermoplasma; species Thermoplasma sp. Kam2015. Next base: position 200,217 of record NZ_QJSM01000020.1, read on the forward strand.
CATAAAAGCGCAGCAATTTATAGCCTAACTTGAAATAAGTTATAAATTCTTCGAGATAATGTTCGATTATAAACGGATTTTTTTCTATCATAGATCCGTCTCCCCCGGATAGCGTATATTGAAGTCCCCCACCTCGTGTATGACAGTTTTTCCAGTGCAGGGGTCAATCAAAGAGAGCTCGATCCCATCCAGACCGAGGCCTTCGATGGTACCGACCTGCGTCCATCCTGTCAAGTCCCATCTTGACGCAGTTGGGAGTTGCTCAAACTCAACCTTCCCTGGGTTGTCATCATCTACCAAGACAGCCCATTTTCCCTCAAATGGTTCGTCTATTTCGTAGATCCAATCGTACGCTGCACGCTCTATTTTTCCCCAGTCCTCTGGGTCAAAGCATGGCAGTGGCTCTTCGTCGTTTATTGTGTCCTGAGCGAAGTACTCTGGCACCTCGTCCCAGGACATGTTGTAGTGTTCTTTGTATTCCTCCAGCTCTCTCATGGTAACGATGAGAGCTGGCTCGAGCTTGTCCAAAAACTCCTCCTTTGACTTATCCGTCGTGTTCATAAAAAATCCGACGGACCCGTCAGCGTATATCTTCATGACTTGATATCCGGATCCGATGAATTCGGATATCGTCTTTTCAAAGTTTTCTTCATCCATTTTTCAACCTCCCCCTTCTTTTTTGAAGGGCAACAAAAAAAGGAATCATAGATCCGGCTCCCCAGGATAGCGTATATTGAAGTCCCCCACCTCGTGTATGACAGTTTTTCCAGTGCAGGGGTCAATCAAAGAGAGCTCGATCCCATCCAGACCGAGGCCTTCAATGACCCCTACCTTTACCCAAGCCCATCGTGAAGCGCGGGGTAGCTTCTCGAACTCCACGGCGCCATCCTTATAGAGGACGGCGTATTTCCCCTCAAATGGTTCCTCGATTTTAGATACCCAATCGTACGTTGCACGCTCTATTTTTTCCCAGTCCTCTGGGTCAAAGCATGGCAGCCACTCTTGGTTATTTATTGCGTCCCGAGCGAAGTACTCTGCTACCTCGTCCCAGGACATGTTATGCAGCATCTTGTCCCAGGGCATGTCATAGTGTTCTTTGTATTCCTCCAGCTCTCTCATCGTTATCACGAGAGCTGGCTCGAGCTTGTTCAAAAACTCCTCCTTTGACTTATCCGTCGTGTTCATAAAAAATCCGACGGACCCGTCAGCATATATTTTCATGACTTGATATCCGGATCGGATGAATTCGGATATGACCTTCTCGAACCTTTTTTCGTTCATTCTTTTCAACCTCCCACTTCTTTTTTGAAGGGCGACAAAAAATTCAAATATCGTCCTCAACGCGGACTATCTGATAAGGTGCATTCTCGTCCTCTTTCATGAGTTCCTTTGCAATTTTTTCTGCTTCATGCTTGAGGAATTCATTCCAATCTTTCCGAATCCCGAGCAGAGACCACTTTTTGTAGTCTGCTTCCAGATCATCTCTCGTAAGGGCAAAGACGGCATCCACAGAATACGGGTTTATACCATCTTCTATGCCATATCCTATAGTGTCGTCCACCACATTGATGAGAATATATGGAATATTGGTATAATTGAATTCGTCAAGCGCCTCCATTATTAGGCTTTTTTTCACGATAACTCTCGGTTTTTCTCCGAAAGGACTCTCAACTCTCATAAGCACCCTGTTAATATTCATTTTCTTTATTTAATTCTTTGTCTTTTGAGAGTAGCAACCCCTGAAGTCCCAGAAATACGGCTACCAGCGTCAGCCCAATCGATAGCACAGTATGCTTCTCTGCAAGTGTTATTATGGCTACCGTCGTTGCTATGCCGCTTCCGTATATATTCAGGATGCTCAGCCATCTCATATATCAACCTCCCCCTTCTCCTCGAAGGGCAACAAAAATGATTTTTTAATCTTTCTCATTTAGTAATCTATTCAGGTCTTCTGTATTTTGACCTAGTTCTGACCCGCAGTTTCCACAGGATATCAGGACCAGCTCACCGTTATCTGATTTGATGGTCCTCATTTCTCCTGTTTCTACATCCATCTCATATGTTACTATCTCGTCTTGTTCCAGAATCAGGGTCTTCAACGGCTCCCCGCATATTGGGCAGCGCTTTGAAGTCTCTCCGTTCATCCTCTTTTTTCCTCCGCCCTTACGGGCAACAAAAAAGTGGTGAACCACTGCAATGCGGCTCACCTGCTGCTCAGGATTTCAGGCACAGACATCGGCTCCTCAATGCCAAGATCCTTCAACGGTATTTTGAACCAGCCGTTGGAATATCTATACCTATTAGCCAGCTCTTTGAATCTTGCCAGTTCAAGCCTTTCAAGTTTTACAGAGACGTACTCCTCCTCCAAATGGTGTTCGAGGCTGAGAACTGACGCATTCAGAAGGCCTTCAACTTTTTTCTTCAATTCAGCAGCCTTCTTCTCTATTTCCTCATTGTATTTCGCCCTCTTCTCAGCTTCGCGCAGACTCCACTTTGAGGCCAAGCCGCCCTCGTTTGGAAGTATGCCCTTTCCTTCGAGCTCCTTCAAAACCGGTAAAGCCTGAACCAGCGAAATCGTGAAATATCCTTGGGAATACGAATATTTCTTGGCAAGCTCTCTAAACTTGCTGATGTCTACGCGCTCTATTTTGATTTTGTATCCACCCCAAACAGCATCCTTTTCTATTTCCAAGACCTTCGCCCCCAGCAGATCGCTGAAGGCGTCCCTTAATGCTTGTTCCAGTTCAATGTCTAGAATAGTTCTATTCTGTTTTTCCATCTTCTACCTCCCCCTTCTTTTTTGAAGGGCAACAAAAAATAAAAAATTTATTAAATTTTAGTTATTTATTCTAGGAGCCAGCAGATAAGTAACCTTTATGTTATCCCCGCCGGCTTCAGCGATCAACTCGAAATCTATTCTCACAGGATAATCCTTCTTCAAGGTCATCCTGAACTCCGTGCTTTTTATTCCATTAGCCATTTGGCTCAGGTAGTCGACAGGGTATTCCACCCATCCCGGCTCCCTGACCAGCATCTCTTTGATATCATCTCTTGTGAAGACTGTTTCTGTGTTGATATTACTGTCCCCATATGTATGGGTACTAATCTTCACAGTCTCCGTGTCAAATTTTATATGTGCCACATCTGAAAAATGTTTAATAGTCTTCATTGTATCTCTGAACTTCTTTGTAGGCATCACGGCATAATCCTCTACCTTGATATCCGGTATTCTTGGTATGGATATCGCGTCCTTTTCTATGAGGTCCATCTCAGCCGTTGTGCCATTGTAGCTCTGCACTATCAGTTTTCCCTGTGCTTCCTGGTTAAAAATCGGTACAGAAAGCGTCAAGGTATCGTTCTTAGGATATGATGATATGAGCTTGTACAGCTCATCCACATCCAAGGCAAATTCTATGCTTTCTGCCATTGTATTATAGTGGTACATTATTAAAGACTCCCTTGGGATTGACAGTGAGACGAGTGCCACATGATCTGGTGTGATCTGCCTCACTCCCATCCCATCTTTGTCTGCATTGATCCTTACCTCAGATATGCCCAAGACACGTATTGTGTTAAGCACATCTTTCAGTATTCTCTCTTGTATCATCACCTCTATTTTTGCGTCGTTGTATTCTGTTCTTTCCGTCGTTTTGCTGACCGCAACGGGCAGAGCCTCCTCAGACTGGGCTACGGCCTTTTCTTGGTCGGATGATGCACTGTCTTTCTCACCGGTTGCTTCATCGGTGTTCGCAGCTTCTCTCCTTATCTTCCACTCAGGCACAAAGCCCTCGTCATATATCATCAGCCCGCTCGTTTCGGTTTCGTTCTCTTTTTCTTCCTTTTCTACCAATTCCTTACCTCCCCCTTCTTTTTTGAAGGGCAACAAAAATCAGAAATACTTGTTTGTCATGATCAATTGCCATTTTTCAACCTCCAACCCTTCTCCCTCCCGCCTTCCATATGGTATGGCGAGAGGGAAAAAATGGCAAAGCAACAAAAAATTATGGTAATTTTTCTGCAGACTGGATGCATTCCGCGATGGTATTCGCGATGAAGTCTCTCACTTCATCCTCATCCATCGTATCCATAGTTGCATCAACTGGTTCTTCTCTTTCAAGATATTTTTCAAAATATTTTCTTAGTATTTCCGCGAGCTCTGTTACTTGCTCCTCGGTATAATCCACATCATCTGGTTTTATTTTGCCGAGCCATTCATCTGGATCCCAGCACATCGACTCAAGGTAGTCCCTTGGGTCATAGCTGAAATCTTCAAGCTCTCCATAAAATATATCGGATGCCCAATTGTAATAGAAGCCCCACGGATAAATCCACTGGTCTTCATCTTCTTCCAATTGGTCTTTATCATCTTCTACCAATTCCTTACCTCCCCCTTCTCCTCGAAGGGCAACAAAAAAGGCGGGATGATTCACTCATCCTCGTCGCATGAATATTTATCCATGAGTTTTTCGATGGTATCTAGGACCATCTCATACACTTCTTGTCGTGCTTTGAACTGCGCAAGGCCTAGAAGCTCGAAGCCATTCAGGCTGCTTTCTCTGCTCCAGTACTCTTCTAGGACTTCAGTGAGATAGCCTACGTTCTTATCAGCTCTGTTCAACCATTCAGTCAGAGCCGATGTATAGATATCTGCTTGCTCGTCTGCGAGTTCATCTACTTTGTCTCTGAGCTCGTCCAGCTCTGTAGATTCATCGCTGTTATCTATGATGCTGTCGAGCGCATCAACGGTGAACTCATAGACGCTGTCAATGTCCATATCTATCCCGTGCATACTATTTGAAAGTATTGAATAGAGCTCCCATAGCTTGCTATCCATGTCGTATACCTCCGCCCTGAAGATGTACCTTTTCTCTTTTTCCTCAAAAAGATCCCTAAGGGCTTCCGCAGTTTCCAACACGTTTTTAAAGCATAGCTTTTTTTCCACCATCTTTTTTACCTCCCCCTTCATTTTTTGAAGGGCAACAAAAATGATTTTAGTAATCGATGGTATTGTTCTCGTCCAAGGTATCTGCCAGATGAGCGAATTCCTCAGGTATGAGGCTCTTGATCTGTCTCTTGAGATCACTAAAACGATCTGCATATATCCCTCCGCATGAGTCTATCAGCTCGTCGGTGTCCCTATTCTTCAGCTCATAGTACCAGACATCGCCTTGGAGGAACATGCTGTATCTTTCTATCTCGCTCTCAAGGACATTCTCTGCCTCCTTCATTATCTCATCTGTTATTTCCTGGACTTTGAAGTTCCTCTTCATATCGTTAGATGTGGCGTATATTATGCCGGCCTGTCCATGATCCCATGAACCAGGGTCGATCATATCGAAGTACCCTCTGCCTGTGCTAAGCCAGAGCCCGCCGTGATCCAGCAGGTATATTGGCAGAACCACAGTCCTGGTATGCTTTTTAATCGCTCTCATCAGTTCATACGGCGAGTTGAAGTTCTCAACATTCGCCTTCTGATCCGAATCGAGATTCAGCTCCTCAGCCAGTATCCCGGCAAGAATGACAGCAAGTTCATCCTCACTGTGTATATTCCTGTCGTGCGGTTCACTTCCAAAATTGTACCCGCGGTTCCAGCAGACCATGTGCCCCAGAGTATCGTCCTCTCTGGGGTCCACACCACCAAAATCGGTTTCCCGGGTCACTTCCAGAACGATCGGCCCGTCATGGGCTGAATAGTCCGGAATAACCATATGCCTTGTCACTATCATCTTTCAACCTCCCCCTTCATTTTTTTGAAGGGCAACAAAAAGATCAGATCTGATGATCCCTCAGCCTTATAGAAAGGTTAGGGGTTTGGGGGAAGCTGTAAATCTCAACAGCTTTAGCGATGAGATACACGGACTTCCCTCAATGGAAATATTTATAAACCATCTTTCCATATTTTTGTATCATCCACGATAACCAAGTGGATGATAACTGAGTAGGATCGGTGCGATCCGAATTCACGCCTGTGGAGATCGCAACATCGGGCTTGTACGGAATATATCCGTACAGGCAGAGGTCGGTCGTTGAATCAGGAAGCTCTGAAGCTTTAGCTTAGGAGTAGCTCACTTCGCTCGAACCTCATCGGTTCGTTCCTTTGGTCGGTGACCTCCGACCACCTCTCTTTTTCCATTTTTCACCTCGCCTTCACGGCTACAAGCCTCCATGGCATGGTACGGCCCGAAGCCGCACACAGCCATGAAGAAAAAAAGGAAGGGAGAGGCGTATATGGAAACCTACCGGCTGTCCGGTTCATCGGGCGGCCTGTCGACCCTCACCAAGACAGCTTCCACAATACGACCCCCTTCAATATATCCGACGCCGTCGACGTAGTCGGTTAATTTTGGTATCCTCACTCATCACCTCCGCCCTGTCGGGCAACAAAAAAATGATCATGATGGAATCACCAGCTGTGCGAATTCCAGCAGTATTTCTGAACTTTCTTTATCCAGCGGATAATCGCACCATGGCGTCCCCCAGTCCTGGTATTGAAGCTGTACGGAATCTGGGCTTCCCTTGTCAAGTGTCCCGATAAGCTGTACGGCTGGGCCACCAGTTGTGAGGAGTATCATGTATTCCACCGCTTCTGGCGGAATTTCCCCTGGGCTGTACCAGTCGCTTCTAACTAACACGCTCAGAGGAGCCTCATATATCTCATTGAGCACCTCATCGTTCAGGTAGCCCTCGTCGTATTCCCCTTCTTCGTTCGTATGGCACCTTTTAATCATATCCTTTATGTTTTCAAGCGCAGCTTCCGCAGCTTCCTTTGCCCTCTCATCTTTTTCCACTTTCTTACCTCGCCCTTACGGGCAACAAAAAATTCACTTGAAGACGAACAGCGGGTTGTCGTCGCCCATTATTATGGCCTGGATCTCAGGCCACGAAACGGTCTTCCAACCGCAAAAGTCTTCGTTTTTATCGTCTTCAGCCCTGAACATCATTATTCGGTGATCCTGATCTAGGAACACCTGCTTGATATGGCCTTTTCGGCCTTCCCACTCTATATATGTCCAGGCCTCGTCTGGACGCCAGCCTATATAGAGCTCCACAAACAATCCCCTTCCCTTCATAATCTACCTCCGCCCTCTCGGGCAACAAAAATAATCCGTCCATTATTGGCATTATTCCACTGATTCTGTGTCAGCGTTGCTTTCCTCTTCCTCTGCCATTCTCTGAACATTTTCTGTTATTGCTATAATTTCTCTCTCCATCCCGCTCATGATTTCGTTATACACTTCCACCAATTTCACGTATTTCCTGTACCCTCTCTTGATTACACCATAGCTGTAATATCCCGCATAGTCATCCTTGAAGTCTTTCTCGGTGTAGTCGTAGTCTATATACGGCAATGTTATATTGAACCCATACCCAGGACTTCCTGGATATAGAAATTCAATATAGGATGAACCAAACTTCTTATCGGTATGGTCCTCCAATATTCGATCTAAAGTTTCCCACGCCAGATATGTCGACTTGCTTTTATTCAAGTCAACAAACTCTCCAAGTTCGTATGTGGAAACGGAAATTTTGCCGTATGGAAGTGCGATAGTCCCTCTGTGCCAGACGAAATTTATGTCGGTCGAGAATGGCCCATAATTGAGGCTCACCGCTCCTTCGTCAGTTCCATAATCCACTTTTGGTTCTATATTTATCTTTTTCATAATCTACCTCCGCCCTCTCGGGCTACAAAATTATTCATAATTTTTTTCGTAATTGTATTCGCTATCGCCTTCTCTGTCAACGCTGTACCCGTTGTTTTTGCCCTTTACCTTCTTTACGAAGACTAGCCTTGGCAGTCTGTAAAGATAGCCATCTTGATCATAGCAAAAAGCACCGACAGCATCGCCAGCAGCCATGAATACCTTGCAATCATCGTCTTCAAGGCTGTTGGGTTCTTCTTCCCATTTAGCCTTATGTCTGATGGCTACTGATGTTTGATATATATTTCCTGCCATTTTTCACCTCGCCCTTACGGGCAACAAAAAATAAACGCTGAATCAGAGTATCAGATCATCCGCTGAATGCACGCATCTGATCGGGATGTATGCATGCCCATCTTTCTCAAGGCGCTCGAGGCTGTAGGTCTCGGAGAATTCGTCTGCGATCTCCTCCACGAACTTTCTATCCACCACGCTGCCAATAGGCACGCCTATGTAGCAGTCTGGCGTTCCGAGAGCCATTTCAACGGCATCGTCACCTCCATCGAGAAACGCGAATGCGTATCTCTTGTTCAGCGTTTTGTCATCCATCAACACGAATGCAGGGTAGTCCATAAGAGAAGACTGTTTTTTCCTGCTCGTGCTGTAGTTTTTTTTCTCACCCATAAAATAATATAATCTAAAAATTCTGTTCATGCCTCACCCCGGCAACAAAAAATCATTGGAGCATTTTTGCCTCTAGCATAATATCCAAATAGATCTTTCTGTACGATCCGTCTGGATTCTTCCTGAGGCAAAAGGCTTCATTCTCTTTATAGAATTCGTCTAGGTTTTCCACCTCCTCCCAGCTTATGTAGCTACCCGGTAGTGGAAGCCCAAACTCTTCAATATCAGATAATGGCCCTTCATAGTCTATGAGGAAGACTTCATCCTCATTTTTAGAAGTCAACCTCATTGTCTCAAAGCCGTCCAATCTCGTTTGAAGCCTTCTCTTCAAATGAGGATAATAATCCCTTCCCTCATAACCATATAACGTCATTCACTCCCTCGCCCCTATGGGCAACAAAAAATTCATTCCTGTTTTTCTAGATCCTTTTTATCCCAGTCTATGTCCCACGGCTCTTCATTGAATATTTCATTGAGAAAGTCCATGGCATCCGAAGGGTCTAGGTATTCGTCTTCTTCGGCTATCACCGGCCTCTCTGCCCCTTCAAATGGATCATCAATGAACGCATAGCCCTGTTTCTTTGTGAGCCTTGTGAACCTTGGCAGGACGGTCTCTACGATGTCCACTGCATTTTCTACGCCCTCCGCATAATAGGGCGAAAAATACCTGCACTCTGGGCAATCGTAGTTGTCTCCGAGGTACATTACAATCCTCAGAGGATCAAAAATTCCTGCAATGTCGCCCTCCTCATCCTTCCTCCCGCTCACCTTCACATTGGCCTTATATTCGCGTGTTTCCATTTTATGCCTCGCCCCTACGGGCAACAAAAAAATTTAATGAGCATCGGCCAGATCCCGATAGAGATCCTCTATCGTATCTGGAATATCCAATGCAGCTATTGGCATTGGAAGGTCCCAGAGGCTACCGATCTCCCTTTTTATCAGAGAAACAATAGGATCTCCGGGGTCCACCTTCGCAAGGCCTCTTTGCTCTAAGATCTGTACAATAATTATCCTTTTCTCAAATTCTTCGAGGGGCTTTCCCGCCTCTCGTTTTACCCAAGCCTTGTAAAAAAGTTCAAGGCTTGGAACATCAATTTCCATTTTTCACCTCGCCCTTACGGGCAACAAAAAAATTTTTTATTTTTTTCACCTTTTTGAGCGTTGGCTCTATCCTTTAATCATTGGAGCTATCATCAGATAGCCCACGACTTCACCATTTTTATAGCCTATTTTTAATGGGGCTATATCATCTTCCTTCTTAGCCGGCTTGAACCTTATCATCAAGCCGTCACTGTGCCTCAGCGATTTCATCACCTTTATCGCTGAAGTCCCTACTGATATCTGTGCCCCCTCGGGAATCGGCTGATACGATTCGCCGATGGGCAGTTCATAGGTCAGAGTTGTATTCTTTGTGTCTCCTAGGTCGTAGGAGACCTTCAGCTTCCCCTGTCCGGCCGTAAGCGTCACGCTTGACGCTGCATAGGCCAGGCTTTTTACAAAAGCTTTGGCATCGACAAGCGAGCCGTAGGGATAATCCACTTTCGGCTCTCTTATCTCGATTTCCTCATTGTACTCTTCGTGGTACTCCAGCGATGCCTCATCACTGAAGTACACGAAGGTAACAGACTCTTCTCGGGCAATCATTCTCAGTTCCTTCTTGCCCTTTCCTATTGAGACAACCTTCAGCAAGCTGCTAAGCAGTTTGTAGCTCACTGGAAAGTTTATCTCCTCGTTTACGCTGGCATCGGTAAACCTTTTGAAGTCAAGGTATACCGATGCCAGCATTATGTGCTCACTCTGCATCCTGAAGGCTCTAAGGCTCCTCTTCGTTGCTACGAAGAGTATCCCGTTGCCTTCTTCGCCATTCAGGGCCATCAAAGGCCCCATGGCCTTAGCAAAGTCGTTTACCTCTCCATTCTTCAGCAGAATGGAGAACTTCAGGTCTTGTTTTACTTCTGTCTCCATCTTTTTTTACCTCCCCCTTCTTTTTTGAAGGGCAACAAAAAAATTCAAGGCTTGTTTTCTTTGTCGAGCCTTTCGTAATGCTCGACAACGGTACCATACTCGTTTATGTACGAATATCTGTACCTGTAATATTTCTCTTGTTCCATATATCACCTCCGCCCTTACGGGCTGCAAAGATCCATAACGCAAAAGGGGGAACCGCCACAAGGACGGTCCCCCCTCTCACGTGTATAAAGACCGATCTCCATTGGATCGGTTGGCCGCACACTTCCATCGTGGATTCCGCATGCATCCATTGTGCACGCTTCCACGCACGGTTTCCATGTGCGTTTTCCCGGCAAGCAGGTCTGTTTTTCCCCTCACTCCATCGGCTCGGAGCAAACCTGCCTGTCCTGTCCGGTCAGCCAAGTATTCAGGCGACAAAAAAATGCAGACAACGCAACCGCACAAGTTATGCACCGAACCTGCATCCGGTCAGGAACTACCTATTGCCCGCGCATGCTTCCATGCGGGATGTTCCAGAGCGCGACCTCTGGTGGTCAGGATCGCCCTAAGCCACGCTGTCTGCTTCCGATCTCCATTGGATCGGCATGGCTACGCCGCTTCAATGTACTTCCAGCCTGCATCCATTGTACAGGCCTTCCACACACATCCACGGCGTATTTTCGCGGTAGCAAGGTTCAGCTGGCCTTCGGCTCCATTGGCCTACGGCCATCGCCTTGCTATCCCTCCGCTCAGCCATCTCATTTGGGCTACAATCTTCTGTTGATCGTGCTTCGACGATCAACTATTTAAATTTTTTGGAGCGACAAAAATTAAGTTTTTCATTCTTTTCTTTCCAGTAGCCCGAGCTCAAACTTCAACTGTTTGAGCTCGTCTGTGGATAATATTTTGCCTTCAGGCAGTCTTTCGAGAAGCCTGAAGACAATCGCTTTATCTCCGGGTTGCATTTTAATTGCAACCCGGCTCATGGGTATTTTCGTGCCGAGTATTTCACTCAGCACGACCGCAGTCCCTTCGTGCCCTATTGCGGACACGAATCCATTACTAATCAATTCTTTTGCTTCTTCAACCGATATTCGGCTGAAGGTATACACTCCGTATTCTGTTAGAATAGGAGTGTTTAATACAAACAACATACCTTTTTTCCTCCGCCCTTACGGGCAACAAAAAAATTCAGTCGGAGAATTCTTCTTCATCATCTTCTTCTTCTCCGACTTCTTCATCCTCCGGCTCCGGCGGGTAGTAGCCCGTCGGAACCTCCGTCTTTCCTTCCACATCGTGCCAATCTCTTGACACGATGTGCTCTTCAGGGAGGCTCTGAAGAGCCTCCCTTATCTTTTTCGCTCCAGCGGTCCTGCTTTTCAGGACCACCGGTAATGGGATGAAGAGGGACCTCTTGTATCCCCCTTCATCCTTAAAATACAGAGCTACGAGGGAGAAGTACTCCCTCAGCTCTGCACTATCTCCATCTGCCTCGAGGAGGTATAAAGCCTCCCCGAGGCTCCCTTCCTGAGACAGCATCTTGGCTGTCTCGAAGAACATCTGATTCTTCAATTCCAAAAATCTCACACAACACACCTCCTCGCCACCTCAGCGGTGGCGAGCAACAAAAATTGGGCTACTTTGTTTCGGCTCGCAAGACCATTCAGAAGCTCGCCAACCCTGCCAGTATTTTCTCGTGCTCTGGAGGTACGGAGCATGAGTACAACTCCCCTTTCGGGGCCTTCTCCTTGGCAGAGCATGCCTGTGGTGTGCCGCCACGGCAATCGTCAGGCCCATTCTTTTTCCCTCTCGGGAATGGCAGAAACGCCTAGAAAAAAGGCACATCTAGACGTTCCCTTGCGGGAATTGCTTCCCGTTAATCTGTTTGCGACAATTGACTATATAAAGGTTTCGGTGGAGAAATCCTTCAATCCACCCACCCCTTCATTTCACTAATCTTTTTGATGATCGATTGACGATTATCTACTATATAAATATTTCGCTATTTTTTCCCTCCCTGGCCTCAAAAAAGGGGAAAAAGGTAGCTGCGGGCTGCCCCTCAGCTTCAGAGAGCGAACCAGTCCTCGTAACGGGCAGCGATTTCAGCTTCTTTGAGCTCGTTGACCTTTGTTCCTAGCGATGCTTTTGCCAAGTGGAGTCGCTGATATGCCGATGCTGGGGTCTTCCTCTTAGCACGCCTGTTCTGGGCTATTGCGCGTTCCATCATTGCGCTGACATAGGCGTTTTTCATCATATCCCGGGCGGTCAGCAGGCGGCTCACATAGACCACCAGTGCTTCTGACTTGTTCTTGTTGCTTTCAGACTTTGAATTCTTGAACATGTTGATGGCTTCCATGATGTCTCCGGCAGCATATGTCAGGCCTCTATAAACCTTCAAGAACAGCTCAGGATCTGATATCTTGCTCGGCGCATTTGCCAGTCTGGAAAATTCTTCGGACAGGTTGGTGTCAAGATAGCTGCTCGCTTCAAGTAGGTTTGCCTTGATTTCGCCTGTAGAGGTGGCCGCCACAAACTTCAGCTCGCCGGAGACGGAACCTATGATCCTGAACGCATGCGATACCGCATACCTGATCAGGCCGTTGGATCCGTTCCTACCGATGAAATTGGTTATGATCGGCCTTCTGATGCTGCCCCTTTTTTCCCTGATCGGGATATGCCTCGCATTGCTGCCGTAGCCTTTCGTTATGAAGCGCGTCATTTCCCCCACTTCCTCGCATTGAGGGCGAAGGTTGCCCTCTTCCTAATGGCCGGGCTGCCGTCCTGCTTCAACCTCTTTAGAACCTCGATCTTGATGGTTCCGGCCTTTGTGAAGCCTTTGTTCCCGAACCTCTTCTTAACGTAGTTTCTAAGCGCACCCTTCCTCATCCTTCATCACTCCCAGTGTAGGCTGCCGTCGCCTGCGCCCTCCTCAGAAACGGCCTCTATATCACCAGAACTGACCCGCTTTCTGCGCTTTCCGAATAAAAACCCGAGCTTTTCTGGAATGGACCTGAGATCCAGATCCGCCCTTGCCCTTGCAACCGTATCACTGTGATGGGAATCACCGCCATCATTGTGCTCAAGCATGCTGGAGGCGGCTTTGCGCCTCTGGGCCTTGGCCTCCTCTATCATGGTGGCGTATTTCAGCTTGTCTGAATAAGCGACCCTCTTGTCGGAGGCTAGTTTTCGCAAGGCCTCTATGTGCTGGTCCAGCTCCTCGAGGGTACGGCCCATGTCGTTTACCTTCTCGGCTGCACTTCCAAAATGCTGTCCTTTGGTCAGAGAGTAGAGCCCGCGGCTGTCGGCCATCAGCTCCTTTTCCTCCTTCAGAGTGCCTCTGATAGCTCTTCCATGCACTCTGACTGCCCGTTGGGATTTCTTGACTGGCATACCAACAAAAACCACTTAGCCTTTTAAAGTTAGCGTTTTTGGGAAGCAGTAATTCTCAAAGGCTTGAGCGATGAGATGCATGCATGTTAACGTTGGGGTATAGGGCTTGTTGTGATATCCCCTTATCCCTGACATTCTTCGGCTTCAACGTTAAAACCCAATTAAGAAATTCCTTGCTATTGGCAATTTCATGATCCTTCAAGTATTTTAAATAATCCTCTTCATTTGCACCAGTCATTTCAACTTCATCGAGATTATAGAAAGGTTAGGAGTTTGAGGGAAGCAGTAAAACTCTCTCTTCGTACAGGAGATACACGGACTTCCCCCAACCGAAAATCCTATTGATAAGTTTGCTATATTAATAATAGATGTTCAGAACTATTAAACTGAAACTACCATACGATAGACCATTGATCGAAACAGTGAAGCAGTTCAGGAACGCATGCCAGATAGTTCTGGACTATGGTTTTGAGAATAAGACGTTCAACAAGAACAAACTCAATAGAGGCACATACAGAGAGGTGAGGGGAAGGATACCCACTCTTCCATCTGCACTTGTTCAGACGGCAAGGGATACGGCATCTGAAGCATTGAAAGCAACAGAAATTGAGAAGAAAATAAAGAGAAAATCACTCACAATAAGGTATGATAACAGAACATTCAAATTCTATCCCGATTCACATACAATTTCATTGACAACAGTACAGGGCAGGCTGGTATATCCAGTGGCTCATTCGCCCCTGATCGATAAATACAGGGGTGAATACACAAATATTCATTCTAATAGTAGTGAAAATAATACTTTTCGTTATGTTCTATTGAGAGTGCCCCCAGATTAATCATTCAAATGATCCTCTTCATTCAATCTTTCTAATTACAATCTCCCCATTTACTTCATAGAATCCAATATGTTCGGATACCGATATATTCAGTTTCTCTGCTACTTCTTTTGGTAAGGTTATTCGAAGAGATGATCCCTTTGAGGATGTTCTTGTCACTGCTATTGGTATTTCCGGCATTCAAGGAAGAGTAAGTGGAATAAGTTTAGTTTTAGCCGATTAGAAAGTGGCTGAGCTGAATAAAGCTTTATTAGACAGTTAGGTAATTATCTTGAGTGTTAATTGAAAAAATTCTTGGTTCAAACAGGCCCTCCTTCAAAGACTTAGAAAGGTTTAAAGCCATTAGTAATGAAGATGTTCAACTTGAATTTAAGCGAGATATAAGCAACATATACACCCATTTGTTGAATCCAGTTTCAGCTTTTGCTAATACTCGGGGAGGGCTTCTTGTAATAGGTATTGATGATGAAACTCATGATGTTTTCGGAATCAAGGAAAAGGCAGATAAAATTGAAAATTTGATAAAGGAGTATATTGAACCAAGTCTCTCAGGGTTGTACCATATTCATGAGATAAAGACTGATGATGGTAAGTTTGTTCATTTGATAGAGGTTGGATTAAGTCCCTATATACATGCGGTTAAGGAAGAAATTACCTGTTTTGATCAAAACGAACATAAAAATAGGAATTTTCTTACCTACAATTATTGGACTCGAACCGGACCCAGTACGAGAAAAATGGAACCATCAGTTTTGAACAGAATTGCAAATTTGAAGGCCAATTATGTCTATAATTTTGAATACAGAGTAAAAATTTTTAAAATTTTGAATAATTTTTTATTTGATTTGGTGCGTGAAGTTAATAAAGGAAGAGAGGAAAAAATAGAAGTCATTAACCTTCATGCTTTCGCCAATTCTTATTTAAAAAAAAGTGATAAAAAGTTAAGTGATAAAAAGTTTGTAGATCTATTCAATTCTTCAAGCTTTTTATCGATGTATGAAGGCTATTATGGTATAACGATAGACCTTTACATACAATTGTACAAGGTAAGGTATATTCCTCACACGATTTTAACTTATAACGAAGACTATTTGTTTATTGATCTTCTAAATATGCTAATATCTGCTTTTAATCTTGGAGGCGAGAACATAAATTTGGATTTTCTTACAAACATACAACATGTTAGCCCTAGAAATGAAATATTCTTTAATAAAGAACCTCCTTTAACGGCACTTTCCTTTGTTTCTTACATGTTCCAATATGCTACAAATGATGATCATGACCAACACTGGCCACAACTTAACAAATTCATAAATACCATTTCTTCAAAGATTTATAGAGGAGGAAAAGGTAGTGATATAAAATTCTGTGATTTGAAAAGAGAATTACAATTTTTCCTTGAACCGGTCAGATATAAAGAGGGAGTCATTGATCTCTTTCAAAAGTATAATATAAGATACGAACAATTTCTTTCTAGATTTTGTTCCGAGATGTCCAAACTGATAATAAGCTCAATTAAATTAAGGAATTCTATATATGAAAGTTTAATGTTGCCGATTCCAATAGATTCAGTAGACCACGCATTATTAAAAACCAAGGAAGAAAACTGGTTTTATTAAAGGCGCTAAGATACGAATAGAATAAATTCCTAAATTTCCTTTAGATGTCAAGTGACAATCGAGATTATAGAATTTCTAATTGATGCATTGAAAAACTAAATCTTTATACCTATTCAATCAAATATCTGTCTGTGATAAGCCCAGATCCCCATCTCGATAAGAAATTGTCTATATATACTGACAAATTATGTTCTTCTTTCTGAAATATTAATATATGTTCTAATCCTAAACATTATATGAAATGCCCCATCTGTGAATCCGAAGGGAATTTTGTCTTTGTAAAGAACTGGAAGTACGGCTTCTATGAGGTAACCAGGTACAAATGTGGAGACTGCAATAATTATTTCAATATATATGAAGCGGAAGGAAGACGCTCATATACCATTCCAGGTTCACGGAGCAAGTGATGTCAATGGAAAAATTTGACCGCAAGTTCTGGGTATCAGAGCTAACCAAATTGGGATACCATATCAGTGAGAATCCAATACCTGTTCAGTTTCTAAGAGAAAGGAAAGCTGTACCTCCAGGCGTAAATCTGAAACAGGGATATCTGCTCTATTCCGATCCCTTAACATTTGACATCGTTCTACTGGAGTTTGACAGACTTCCATCAAGAACATCGGCGTCACGAATTGCCAGATACTGGAAGGCACACCAGCAGGGTCGGCAGCTTATGTTTTTCACCGATGGGACTGACAGTTATGCAGTTGTTGTTCCTGGCCCAATTGAATCTGAATCAACGAAAGCGAGGATACTGAGCCTTTCAGAAATGATATTCAGAACTGACAATGAAGCACTCAATTCACTGCAGTATATGGAGGATAAAAAACTACTCCGGGAACTCTACGATAACAGCTTTTTACCATATGAGAAGGTCAGAGAAGATTTCTTCCATGGCTATAGAGATCTGTATCAAAAGGTCTTTGAAACCGTCAGAGAAACTTTGGGGGAAAACGCCGCATCATATTCACAAAGATTTATTGGCAGACTCATGTTTCTTTATTTCCTTCAGAAAAAAGGCTGGTTGAAGAATAACAAGAGATTTGTTGACACGATAAAGGACTATAAAGAATTGAACTGGATCTTCTACGAAGGTCTTAGCAAAGAGGGAAATGACGGTTTACCTTATCTAGATGGCACCCTTTTTGAGAGAGAGGACTATTTTGATGAAAGGATTGAAGACCAAATCTCCGAAAAAATGAACGCAATATTCATTGAAGCAAGAGATTTTCTCAATCAGTATAATTTTACTGTGGATGAACTTTCACCATTGGATGCCGAGGTAAGCGTTGATCCAACTATGATCGGTACAATATTTGAAAACATGCTTCCTGAGCATGATAGGGGATCCAAGGGCACCTTCTACACTCCACCGGAGGAGATTTCATTCATCTGCAGAAGGGCACTCGCCCAGTATCTGAGGATAGAGGAAAATGTTGTTAACCAAGATGGTCAGGAGGTTCTGCAGGACGGAATCTCCCTCCTCCTTGACAGGATAAGATCAGAAAAAAGCGAGAAGATGGTGAGGGAACTCAGAGATAGGATCCTCAGGATAAAAATCATGGATCCTGCCGTCGGATCTGGCGGATTCCTGCTTGGAATGATGCAGGAGATGCTATCCATTCTTAGAGAAGCAGACGAGAGCGTTGGCTGGACAGCTGACATGGAAGATTATAAGAATAGGATACTCCGGAACCTCTTCGGATTTGACATTGAGGGGGAAGCCATTGAAATTGCGAAACTGAGACTCTGGCTATCTATGATCGTGGACAAGAAATCAGCAGAACCTCTTCCTAGCCTTGACATGAATTTGATACTAATACATGATTCTCTTCAGCTATCATCCCAGAGCAAGCTGGATGACAAAATTGGTATGTTCTGGGATACAATGAATGGTCTTCGCTCAAGATTCATGAATGAAACTGATTCCACATCCAGATCTAGACTCAGGAAAGAGCTTCAAAGACTTCAGGCGGATATGGAGAAACAGACAGGTGTTTACGGTGGGACCATTGAATCGTGGGGTATAGGGCCGGTGGATATCATCGTCATGAATCCCCCATACGTAAGGCAGGAATCAATACCGGCGGATAGGAAGAAACATTATACATCTAATTACAAGATCGACAAGAAATCGGATCTTTACTGCTATTTTGTCCTTAGAGCCCTAAAATTGATCAACAGTAACGGCATCGTCTCAGTCATATCTTCAGACAAGTGGCTTGAGACAGGATATGGCGAAGATCTTCAAAAGTTGCTGTCTAGCAGACTGATTGGAATATATGGACAGAGGGGGAGGACATTTGAAGCTGATGTAAACAGTGTTATCTTTGTGTACAGCAGTGATACGGACAGTTCGAAAACAACAGATTTCATCTATCTTGAATCCTACATGTCGCGTATTGTAAGAAACCATGTGCGGTTCAAAAGGTCAGATCTGAAACCCGGAAAATGGTTCTATCTCCGGGCACCAAAGATTTTCATGGAAAAGATATACCCGAAGCTGACGCACAGGCTTGGAGATTTTGCAGAAATTAAAAGAGGTTTCACAACGGGTGCCAACGATTTCTTCTACATGAAGGATGTTTCATCACAATACGAAGCTGACTATCTTGCAAATCCAAAGAAGTTTCAAGAGTGGGGTGTGACCGCGAAGAATGAGAAAGAGCTGAAAGATCAGGGGTTGATTTATATTGAGAACGAGGGTGGAGAGAGATTTGTTATAAATAGCTCTGATACAAAATCACTTGTTAGAACGACAAAGGATCTTAGGAGATATATAATTGACAAACCAAAGAGATTGTGCTTATACACCAAAGACCCAGGATCTATGACCAAAAAATACATTGAATGGGGCGAAAAACAGAATATAAGTATCAGGGGAAGAAAGGAGCCTGTTATAGGTTACAATAATGTGCCATCTGTATCTGGAAGGAAAAATTGGTATTACCTCAACGATCTTGAGCCATCAAACATAATACTACCAATGTACGTTATGGATAGATTCTTTATTCCAGTATCAAGAGAACCGGTAATTTGTGATAATACATTTTATACACTAAAATCGAAAGTTAAGGGTATTGAATCTTATCTAAACTCCACGATATTTTACATCACTATGGAATTATACCTTAGAAGACTGGGTGGGGGTGTGGGTGAGATCAAGGTAACCGATTACGAGCAGATGCCCGTCCCAGATCTGCACAAAATTGATCTATCATCCACAAATATTGCGCTTGAAAGAGATGTAATGAGATATTTCGATGAGGTTAAGATGAAGGATAGAAAAGAACTTGACAGTGAAATATTAAAGCTGCTATCTGCAGAAAGCTTCACCATCGAGGAATTTTACAAGGAATTTGTTGAGCTTGTCGATGACCGCCTTATCAAGGCTGATAGGGGACTGAAATCAAAGGAGGCTACAGATGAGCAGGATAATTGACAATGAGAATGAGAAGATGTTTAGTGTTCTTCTGAGGGAACTGTCCAAGTCAAATGAAGTTGCCATAGCCTCGGCTTATTTCAATATAGGCGGATTCGGCCTTATCAGAGATGCAATCAGGAACAAGCCTCTAAAATTCCTTGTGGGTAGACCACAGGATGAGAGCATATCATTCGAGGAACAGATAGTCAGGGAACTTGAGGAGAATGAGGATAACCCGGAATACTACAATCTTATGCTCGATGCTGTTGATTTTTTCACTGATAATCACAGACAGGTGAGAAAGAAGACTGGGGCGTTCTTTCATGGGAAGGCATACATTGGAGTAACACCAAGTTTAGAGAGGCCGGACTATGGGGTCGGAATAGTGGGATCCAGCAACTTTACATCGGCAGGTCTCAAGACAAACAATGAGCTGAACGTTGTAAACACCGATAGGGAAGTTCTGAGGGAACTCTGTGACTGGTTCTCCAGGAAATGGGAATCGTCAGAGGACTATAAGGATCAGTTCCTCAATTTCTTGAGGAATTACACCGTCACGCACACACCTTTTGAGGTTGTTGCAAAGGCCTTATACGAGGCATATAAGGGCACGATGCTTGAATCAGAAAAGATAAAGATGATGAATCTGAAGCGTTTTCAGATCGTCTCGGTTCTCGAGGCGAGGAAAATCATCTCTGCTTACAACGGCGTAGTCATCGCAGATTCAACAGGTCTTGGAAAGACGAGAACCATGCTTGCCCTGGCCCATGAAGCCAGGAAGGATGGTAAAAAGGTGCTTCTGATAGCACCAAAGAGCGTTCTCCGCACCACATGGGAAAAGGAGATGGAAGAACTTGACACGCATATTGAAAGCATAAATTCTGAGGCGATATCTGCCGATCCGTATGGTTTTTTGGAAAAGTACAGTAAAAAGAAATGTAACTTTATCATTGTCGATGAGGCCCATTATTTCAAATCGTCCTCGTCAAACCGGTACAAGGCGCTCAGGGATCTTATACTCCGTAATGGAGCTCAGGTAGTTCTCGCCACCGCGACCCCTGTTAATAACACCCTGATGGATCTGTACAACCTGATTGCCCTATTTGCCTCCGAAGAAGCCGTACAGGATATTGCCGGCCTGACGCTCAGGGGATATTTCACGAGTAATCAGAAAATGCTTCTTGAGGGAAGAAGCCTTGACATGTCATCTGTACTAGAAAGGTTTGTGGTAAGGCATTCGAGAAAGTTTGCCAAGACCCTGCAGCCTGATGTAAGCTTCCCTGATAGAATCATAGACACTGATCCACTGAACCGGTACCGATCAGGAATAGACTATGAGCTATTGAAAAAAGAACTCGAGGACCTAGTGTTTGCGCAGTATGACCTATCCATTGAAAAACTGACAGACCTCAGGCTGCCAACAGGTCAGCCTATTTCGCAGCTTGTAGTATCCAGAAAGAAGGACGATCTGAAGGATCTAGTGAAAACAATTGTGATTCTGAATCTGTTTAAAAGAATAGAGAGCTCCATAGAAGCTTTCAGAGAAACTATGCTGTCAATTCATGATTATATGGGAAAGGCGATTCATATCGCAGAAAAGACCGGTTACTTCCTCCCACGAAGCGCTGCCGATGATTCACTGTTTGACTTTGATGAGGAGATACCGCCAGATATATTTGAGAGCGCAAAATACGGATCACTCAAGGAAATGTGCCGTCTTACAGACACCGAAAAGGACTGGTTCATAGAATCTTGTAGGAAAGACCGTTATAAGATCGAAGAAATCCTGGAAAATATCCCAGCCAATGATGAGAAGTTGAATCGATTCAGGGAGAGATTGAGCAAGCTAGTGTCATCCTTAAATCCTCCCAACGGTGTTGTTGTTTTCTCACAATACACGGCCACTGCAAGGGCAGTTTATAACGCCGTAAGGGATCTGAAAACAAAATGCTACCTTACCACTGGATCGGAATGCCGTGACCATGAGGGAAGGAATTCCGATATAACAAAGATAGTTGGTCTTTTCCAGGAGTATGGTGGAGTGCTTGTAAGCACCGATGTTCTCAGCGAGGGACAGAACCTCCAGAATGGACAGTATGTGGTGAACTATGACTTCCCATGGAACCCTGTCGTTCTAATACAGAGGGCAGGTAGGGTGGACAGGATGGGATCAAAACACAGGAAGATATACCTGATCAACATGATGCAGGAAAATTCTGATCCCAACGATCCGCAGTCATTGGAGCATTTCATTGGGCTCATGAAGAAACTTTACACCAAGATATCAGGAATCAAGGATACCATAGGCATTGATTCGCCTGTGCTGGGGGAAGATGCCGATCCAAAGGATTTTGGAGAGACCCAGAAAAGGATATACGAAGGCAAAAGCGAGGTTCTGGAGGCCATCGCAAAGGAGCTGGAACAAATTACCAACGATCCCAAGGATAAACTCATGGAAATAATAGATCAGATGGGTGAAGAATGGATCAAAGCAATACCTAGGGGAATAGGGGCGTACAAGAAATACGGGAGAGATGGTCTATTTTCCCTATTTACGGACGGAGACAGGCTCTACTGGCGATTGAAGTTTTTTGACGACGATACGGTAATTGCTGATCCTGGGCAGATTGTCAGTATTCTCACGGAACGTCAGTCTGAAGATGAATCTGGCCAGAAAATAGAATACAAAGGCTTGGTTGAGAAACTCAAGGCACTGAAGGATGATACTCTAGAGATGATCAAGGCAGACATGAGGAAGAGCAAATCCTCATCAATACTTCCAAAAATGTCAAAAAAAGCAATAGCAGTTTACGAGAAACTTGCCTCTCTGGATGAGGAGCTGGCGCTCAGGTTTAGAAATGTTGCATCCAGGGAGACTCTGGTGAATTCCTTATTCGAATCCATGGGTTCTCCAAATTTTTTGGAAAATGCCAGGAGGGTAATAGAAAAAATAACGATCCGGGAAAGCGCGGTTAAGGAGACGCAAGCGACACTAAAACGTGTATGCTGGTGTCTTCTGTCAAGAGGGAAATAGACAAATGGAAAATTCTATTAAAACAAAACTTCTGGAATTTAAACAGAGAGCATATTCTCTGCTTACAATACAGATACCTGAATACCCATCTGGATACAACAAAGAAAAGGTTAGAAACGAGGTTATTGGCAATATTGCAGGAAAGATCCCTGAAATTCTTGGTATATCGGACATCATCGGAAGAAGGAAGGCCAAATCAATTGCAACTAACTATCTGAACACCAATATGGAGAAACAGAGAAGGATGCAAAGGGAGAATGCAGTTAGATATGCTAACAGCCAGCTGGGTATCCTCGTAAAGGAGATTAAGAGCTTTCTCTCAACAGTCTCTGTTCCAACCCGTAATCTGACCTTGAGCGGAAACAGCTATCTATTGATCAGAAAGATGAACAGATTGAATAAATATAGCACACCTACGCGCAGAATTATGGAACTTATAAAAGTGCTTGATGAAATCATCAACATGGAACTGATTGAGAACAGTGAAATCACATCCTATATCCAAAATAGGGGCCCATTAAATTTGTTAGCTCTTGATTTGATTAATTCTCTTGAGAATTGTTTGAGAACTATGCTTCGGCAAGAGGGGAGAGGAATGTTTGGTGACAATTATGAGGATATTGTCCCGCCATATATCCGTACCAGAGCTAAAAAAAGGATGTTAAGCCAAGAGCAGAAAGAAAGTACACAGGGCGAAGATTTATTCTCGTACCTGGTGTTCTCGGATTATCTTGAAATTATACTGCAAGAAAACAACTGGGAATGCTGTTTTTCGCAGATATTTCCCAGTAAGGAATGGATTCGTATAAAAATAAATGAGATTGCACCGATCAGAAATTCATTGGCACATTCAAGAAAAATTACAAAGGACCAAATTGACAGACTCAGAATTAACTCGGGTGATATAAAGAGGATAATCGGGAAGGCGTTTCCGTGCTAGGCGGATTAACCCATTTCGGAAATCTAACTTTGTATACTGATATAGTGGTTATCTTTGTTCCCACATGGTGTGAATGTGGAAGAAACTTCAGGCCAAACTCAGACTCATGGTGAAGAAGATACTGAGGAAATACGGCTATCCTCCGGACAAGCAGGAGAAAGCCACACTGACAGTACTATAACAGGCTAAACTGTTGGGGTATGAATGGGTTAGCTAAAATTCTAAATCTCACTTTATATTTGAAGAATACATTTTTAAGCTTTGGCTGCATAGATTAAACATGGCTAACAACAAATTTGAGGAACAGGTAGAAGATTTTTACAATTACTTGATCAAAGAAAAATGTGAATATCTGCAATTATTTTCTACTCTCGAAATTCAGATAGAAGGATGGTTCAGAGGAGAGTTAATGCGTTACTTTAAGAGGAATAAAATTGAATTGACGGTCTATAATAGGGAAGTTAAAAATAATGGAAATATTATTGACTTTAAAATTAACACTGATGCACAAGAGTATTGGATTGAGCTAAAACATATTTTAGTAGGGAAACAAAAGAAAGGAACTTTCACACTTAACTCTTATTTTTCAAAGAATTATTTTATCGCAAAAGATTTGAACAAATTAATTCTGAGCGAAAATCCAGAAAAAAAGGTATACGTGCTTTCATTTGTCTCAGTGAATAATATTAAGATTAGGGCTTCTAATAAAATAAACAACTCTAACGATCTAATATCACAGCTAAAAGGAATTATTGATAAAAGGGGAATAAAAGCAGAACCCTCAAACTATAATTTCGATGAATATACCAAGTTTGGATACTTCCTTTTAAAGGTAAATGAAAAACAAGACTAAGAAACGTTAAGTCAATATCGGAGAACGAAAAATGAATTTTTATTATTCAATCATTAATATATCCCAATAGGCGATTGTGGAGTATATAAATAAAAATGATCAATCTAATTTTGAGTATATAAGACCGAATATTACTATACCATCTTTGGTATATGATACCAACCTAATGCCTCAAACAAAGGCTATATGAAATCCTTTTTTGTGGATTCTTCGTTGTATTTTCTGATTTCACCAGACTTCTTGATCTGTTCGTATTTCGATATGAGTTCAATAATTCTTTCAAAATCTATGTTGTAATCTTCTTTCGCCCTTACGGATTCTGTCATTTAAACCCCCCTTTGTTAGATCATCTCCACCCCTCTACCCATTCCTTCATCTTCAAACGGTCCTCCTCGGTGAAAGGAAGATTAACATAATGCTGCAGCGCAGTCAGCGATGTGTGGCCCTGGCTGAGGAATATCTCCTCCTTCCTGTCCGGATAGGAAGCGATGAGCCACGACTCCCATGTCTTCCGGAACATCTTCATGTTCAGGCCGTATGGGTCTATTCCGGCTATGAGCGCCTTCCTGTGCATATAGTCCCTGAGCGACGTCTCTGTGGGCAGATCCGCCTCTCCGAGGATCTGGTGTATGTTCTCGATGAGCGCCCTCCCCCTCGATGACAGGTGGATCCACCGCTGGTTTATCGTCGCCTTCTTCTTCTTGATCGCGATGCGCGGCAGGTGTATGAACGTGCCGTCGAACCAGGACGGGTTCTTCAAGAAAAGCCGGAGCTCGACCACGCGCATGCCTGTCATCAGCGCAGTATCGAACACCACGCGGTACTTGGGCGATGCTGCTGATCGGAGGGCTTCGTATTCTGACGGCCTAAGAATGCGGGTCTTCATCTGAACGACATTGCTCCGCCGGGGCTCCTCCTCCAGAACAGTGCGGCCTAGCCTCTCCCTGTGTTTAGGCTCCTTGAACTCAATGAGTATAGGATCCATTCTATGATCGAAAAGACCATGCTCAAGAATAATTTATACTTGAGCATTTTACCCCGAATAGCCTATTATATAAAAAAGAGATAATATATAACGTATGGGGGGTATGCTCAAGTCCTACATTAAGACTTGAGCATCTATGAGCGATGCGCCCGAACCTCAAACGAAGAAAAACTGAAATATAACTATAGGATATAATACAGGATAATGAAGCCTGAAATATTTGAAAAGGCAAAAGATGAGGCGTTTCGCTTTGTCTACGAACAGGACGAATTCTTTGAAGGAAGGTACGCAATACTGTACAAGGACGGGAGCGTGGAATTCGAGAGGATGCCGACTGCATCCGACTGGAACGCAACGGGCTGGATGGAGCTGGGCTACGTCGAGGGCCTCGGCCTAGACGGCATACTCATAAAGATCGTCGACCCGGATACGGACAGGGTTCTGTTTGAAGAGCAGGGCATGTTCAATCTGCCGGAGCCTGAGCCGGTGGACAGGCCCACCACGATCCAGATCCGCGCGTCGACCAGGAGGCTTCTGA